>NZ_QORN01000004.1:0-6737 GCF_014830205.1 Limosilactobacillus walteri | reverse complement strand
GACGATAACTAAGAGCAGCTTAATAGACTGCTCTTTTTTTGATACCATCATTTACCATCATTTTTAAACTCATCAAGGCATTTTTGATGCCATCATTTGCCATCATCATATTTAAAAATATGCGAGCATTTGTAGGTATTTTATCCTACCATTTCCTACCATTTTTAAACTTGGCTAAGTATTTCATAATGCTACCATTTGCAACCATTCTTCAGCAAAGTGATAATATTAGATTATTGAGTGGTACAAAATAAAAGGGCGGTCTAGTTGTCTAGGTCGTCCTTTAGTTAATTAACTTGGCTTTTTGCTCCTGCGCTAATTGAATTAAATTATCTAAGTCTTTTAAGCTGGCGTAATGTTTAATAAAGGTTCTAGCATTTGACCGATATTGATAAAGTCTATTCTTTTCTGGGTGTCGTTTGGCGTATCGTCTTGTAGCTCGCATTTGTGCTTGTGTAACCATGAAAAACATCCCCTTAAATTGCATATAGTGTAATATAGTGTCTTATAGCGTAAAGTTATATCTTGTATAGTTATATGCACATGTTATAATTATTTATGTAAAAAGGCGTTAAGTGCTCCACCACCTAACGCCCGATGGTCTACAAACAGAAGAACGTTAATAAAAGCACTTAGGCTATTGCTTGAGTGCTTTTATTATTAGCGCAATTCCACGACAAACCCAATAAAAAGCTTGCGAGAGTATTAACGCTGAAATAGCAAACGCCGTTATATTCTCCTGCTTGGTAGATAACAAAACATAGGCCAACGCCTCCTGTGGTCTACCATGTAATTGGTAACGCTTGGCCGTTGCCTGTATTCCATCTAGGTAAATTCAAGGATAGCTACTCCCTCTCGTTTGCCATGCTTATATTATATATAACTATCATAAGCATATTCAATAACAGGTGAGCTTTTAACGTTAATTGCTAACTGCTAAAATAAATTCATGCCCTTTTTAGGGTAAATAAAATCATGTGATATAATGAATTGCTTTAAGTTTGTATCTAAGGGCGTTCTCGTGGTGAGGACGTCTTTTTTTATGCTTTTTATTAATCAGGCTTTTATCTGAGGTTTTTTGAGGTTATCAAATGCATTGTAGTAGTTTTATTCCCACATTTTCCTATCTGTTTAATCTCTAGCTAACTCTATAAGAAATTTGGCAGCCGAAAATTCAGCTGCCAATTATTCCATGTTCTCTATTTTTCGTTTTAAAGCTATCTGAGCTATTTTAAACTCGAAAGGATAAATTATACCTATTGCTACTTATTCGTTTTAAAACAGCCCTAATTTTTGAAATAAACGTGTGTTCCGTCTTAACTTGATAGATAGCAATTAAAAACAAGTGCCTTTTCCGACGAAAATTACTTTTAAAATTAATCAAAATGCATAAATAGCAACTAAAATCAGCTTTATATTTCTGTCGCTTGCTTTTTCGTCCAATCGGTAATGAAAAATTACAGTTGAGCTATTGATATATCAGCATTTTGGCTAGTAAAGCATTGCACGCTTTTTGCTTCCTTTTCCTCCGAGTAAATAAAAAACATCCCCTCTATATCGCTGTATTAACGGCAAAGAGAGGATGTTATTTTTCGTAGGTCATACTCTTTTAAGACAGACGATAAGGCTAAAAATGCTTGTTAATTAATGCCATTCATTATGGTCTAGGCTGTTCACCTTATCCAATAGACTTTGAGCGTTTTCTTTCTGCTCCTGTGTTGCTGTAGGGTCATTTAGTATTGTAGTAGCTATCACTCTTACAGCGTAACAGTCCATGAGTACTTGATTGTTCTGTACTTTGAAATGTTCATCTGGAATATGAGCCACAAGAGGATTTTCAGCTTTAAAGCGTTCAATTGGATTGTTCCCGGCTACTTCTACTAAACCCTTGTCAATTGCTTGTTGAGTAGGATTGCCTAACTCGTCAATCATCCCCTCATCAACTAGCATTTTATAGAGTTTGTCCTTGTTAGGATGTAAGCCAATAGAAAGAAAATGACTATAGGATTGCTCAACTAACGGTGGGTATTTGATATTAAAATTCATTGTTTATTTGTCCTTTCTTTTTAAGGGTGTCTAACCTGCCCAAACTGCTTCAAATATTTATTAGCTAATTTATCTTTTGTTTTGCTTTCCTCACCATTGCTACTTAGATAATCATTTCTGATTATCTCTAACTGCTCATGAAGTGAGTTAGAAAGTTTCTTGGCTTTTATTAGTTGCTGATTGTATTTAATTATTAATTGCCTGTTTTGTTTGAGTAGGGTAGGCGTTTGATGTTTGAAAATACCTAGACCATCAACAAAATACAAGTGGGTAAATGGTATCTTGATTAAGCTATCGTTTAATTGCTCCTCGTTGGCTTGTATTAGGTTGTCTAATCGTTTAATATCATTCATCAATTTAGTATAGCTCTCATATCCAGCACTAAAGTTAGAAAGGCTTCTCTCAAATTCTGTTAGGTTCATGAATGTATCACCTCTGTGTCTTGGTCATCACTGGAGGATTGTTCCAATGTTTGCTTGGTGTACTCGGGTAGGTGCTGTATTAATAGCTTGGCTAATGATTGTTCATTTTGATATTGTGGCATTTGATTAGCAACGTTCATAATGTTATCAATTCCTAATTGGATGTCCTCAATTTCATAGCCGTTATGGATTAACATATCAAAAACATCAGCAAGCCTTTTATTGTCTTTGGGGATGTCAGTAGGTGATATACCGTTTAAGTAGTTGAATAGACTGTTAATGTTATCTTGGTTGGCTCCACTATCTACTGCACTGTTTCCTCCATTCTCTGTAGTAGCATTATTCTCTATAGAGGAAGTAGAACTGCCGTCGTTAAGAAGAATTTCCCCCATACCCCCATTAGAAGAACTATTTATATACTTGTAGTTATTTTCTTTGTTGATCTTTTCTTTGCTGTTCTGAGCTGTACTGTACTGTTCTAGTCTACTCTTATCTATACTATTCTTATCTATACTAGGTGACCCTTTAGTAATCTTTTTGTTTACGTTAGGTTTACCGTTCGTTACCTTTTGGGTTACCACACCTTTCAAACGCTGTTGTTGCAAGGCTTTAAGATTTATCTGTCTGTTGCGATTTTTTCTCTCTACCCAATCATCTAATGGCAAGGCAATATTTCTATCTTCTGCGTTTATTGTGTATTTAAAATCAATTCTGATAAATACCTTACTGGATAAATCGAGAAAAGAAGTTCTAGAATAGTGATTTAATAATTGAGTATTTAGCCAGTCAACAATCAAGTAAACTCCCTCAACATTAACAATAAGCCCCGCCTGTTCCAATTCGCTATAGTTTTCAGCGGTTGCTTTATCCATCAAATTAATTAAAGAAACATCAGAACAAAAGCCATCATCATCAGCATATAGCACTAAATCATCGTAAAGAATTTTACTTACAGGCGATAAAGTCAAAAAGCGTCCGTCTTGGTGTATTGACTTACTAATCATTCTTCTTTGTGCCATTATTTTAATCCTCCTCTTGGTAAACATTAGTTACACGGATAGCCTTAAAAGGAATTAGCAAGTCATCATCTTTACTTAGATAATAAGGGGTACTATCACGCCAATATATCCGCTTGCTAATTTCATTCCCTGTCGCAAAGTCATTTAATATCAAATTTCCATCTTGATTAGTTGCTTGAAGCAATTTCATTACTCATCCCTCCATATTCTTATAGCTTAATTGACCATCAACAAATAGCTTTGTTAAAGCGATAAGGCGTTTAAGTATTTCTTTATCGTTATTTGTGACTTGTTCAATGCGCTCTACAATCTTTTGGCGTTCTCGCTCTTTGGCTTTGTTGTGCGCTAAGTAATTCGGATTATCAAGCGACTTCATAACGAAATACAAGCGAGTGGTATTTTTATCATCATTGCCTGTTAGCAAGGACAACTTAGAATATAAGTCACCATTGAAGCCATCTAAGTAAACTAAAAAGGTGTGAACTTGCTTAATATCATCCCCAACGAACTTACTAATACGGGTGGCAAGTTCTGTTGGTTCTTTGCTGTTCTCGGTGTCTTTAAGATATGAATACCACGAGAGCAGGGCGAGGTAAGTAGTTTTCATGTCCCAACGTTCACGGTGTCCGTCTGGTGCCGTAAGAGTAACTAGTTGCATTCTGTGTCACCGCCTTTGAGTTCAAGGGTCGCTAATCGTTGCAATGCTTCTAAATCATTATCATTTAGGCGCTCTAAACACTCATGTAAAGCGCTGATAATATCTTGCTGATACTTAACCGTTAAGACTAGGCTGATTAAATCATTGTGAGTGTAATCATCCTTTAAGCATGGAGCTAAAAAATCATTGAGCCTTTCGTGATAATCAATTAGGGATGAAATTAAGCCGTTCATGGTTTTGTGGTCTGCTATAAGTTCATCTATACTTTTAGTCATTGTTGACACCGCCTTTTAGTAATTCGTTAGCAACTAATTCAACTTGATTTTGTGCTTTTTCTGTTGTGCCAATCGTAGCAGTAGCCAACGCAAGTAATTTATTTGCTAATCGCTTTGCTTGCCACTTTTTACCTTCGTCAGCACTTGGATATTCAAAGAAAAGCGCAATGTCATTTTCTACTAAGTCATTGATTGTTTGTGATAGTCCTAAGATGGTATCAAGGATAATTCTAACTTCCTCTACCTGGTCACTAGTTTTCTTCATGTTCTTATTCCCTCCATTTGTTGGGGATGTTCCCCGTCTTAAACACTGAAATATGTTAGAATAAGCAAAGCAACGGGCTTTAATCCGTTGTGCTTATTCTTTTGTCGCTGTTAAATGCTAACTAATTTGGTCGTTGGGTAGCATTTGACGGCTTTTTTATTTTGTCTGAACATTATTCTTCACTTTCTAATTCTGCGTTACTAATTGCCTGCGCCCTTTTACTCATCATTGCTATTTGTGAGGTAAGCGGTGCTAAGGCTTGTTGTCGCTCCTTGTCATTGGTGATGATGAAATATCCGTTGTTAGGATGTTCATATCTAGCACCAATTGGCTGATGGTGAATTACGATTAAACGATTGATAATTCCTCTAACTCTGCGATTACTCCATCCAGTAAGTTTCACTAATTCTTTAAGTGGTCGTGGCTGTTCAATTCCTTTAGGCAACAAGTCCAATAGTTGTTGTTCTTCTTTGTCTAATTGTTTCATTGGCTTCATTCCTTTACTTGATTAACTGAGCGATTAAATTCATTGCTACGAGTACAACAGGCAAGGTAGCAAGGTAAGCCCATAGCCGTTCGCTTGGTGCTGTGTTCCAGTAGCTTAATATGTGTTTATCGATAGTTGCTAAAAGCTTCATGATGTTAATTCCTCCAATATCCACGCTGGCAAGCTGATATTATTTATTTTTCGTGCTGGATTAAAAACTCATCTAAGGCTTTTCGTCTGAAACGACTTACGCCATCGATCTGGATAGCGGGGATGTCGTACTTCTTAATCCATGAATTAAAGACACCCCGTGATACGCCACAATAGGCGCTAGCTTCTCCCTTGTTTAGATAAGGTGGGAAGCTGTTTTTAGTTTGAACATCTTTAATAGCTTCACTGAGTGCCTCCCCAATCATTGCTTTGGTTGCTTCCTGTAAATCATTTGGCAACTGCACTTGTAAACTTTCCATCTTCTCAACTCCAATACTGCTATTTATGCTTTTCTAAGTTGTTGTAAATTGTCTTTGACACTGAAATATCAAGCCCGAACCGCCGTTTAACATTCATTAAGTCCACTACGTCATTCAAGATAGTAGGACGATCGTGCTTCATTTCTTGGGTCATTTGTTCCTTGCTAATCATCTTTGGCAAACCATATTTATTGGCAACTGCCTTATTAGTAATGGTGTTAGCTTTGATGTAATCAACTTCATTGTTAGCGTCTAGCCGTTGCATTGCTTGTTTCTGAATGCGAGTATCAAGCATTTTGAAGGCTTCATATTCTTTTAGCCCCGCTTGTTTTCGTAATTGCAGAATAGTCTTAAATACCCAGTCTTTGAAATTTTCGGCTTCTGGTTTATGACTGCCGAATACTGCTTGATAGATACCAATTTCTTTTAGCAGGATAAAGACACGTCCTTGACCTGATACCCCGTTTCGGGGCACCAGCTTTTTAACTTGGTATTTTTTAGGAATGCGCCTTAATAGTCGTTCGGTACTTACATAATCAAGCGCCTTTGAAACATCTGCGGTAATTGCTAACCATTCACCGTTTACTTCAACAAAACGGATAGGGAAGCCGTTCCATTTTTCCACTCGTAATTGCATTCAAAACATCCCCTTACTTGTACTGTGTTTTTGAGAGCTCTTTTGTTAATGTGTGTAATTTATCGAATTAACTAGGTTGTGTTATTTCTGTTAAGTCTTGACTAGCTCTACTTGGAAATATTGGGGTTTTATTTACATTGTGGTGTCGTTCTTTTTGAAATTCAGATAATTTTTTTCTTTGCTTTTCTGAAATACTTTTACGGATTGAAACTACTCCGTTATCAATATCACCCTCTAACATGATTAATTGACCTGCCGAGTTGTACCCTTTGCGTTGGGGATGAGTTACATACTTCTCATACTTTCTAGCGTGCTTGGGTTCGTCCGTGTAAATGTGCCACGTCTCTGTCTGGCGGTCGTAAGAAATAATTGTCTCTCGCTCCTCAAGGGGAGCTGTTTTCATATTTCGCTTAACTTCTGTCATTCCTTGTCACCTCTACTTGTCTTGTGTTGCTACT
>NZ_QORN01000039.1:0-10089 GCF_014830205.1 Limosilactobacillus walteri | reverse complement strand
GTTATTTATTGCAATCTGCCTTTCTTAAAACAATCCAAACAATTTCTTACGTTGTTCAAACTTATTAAGCTGGTGATGAGCAATCTCATCACCATTAATAATTGCTCGGGCATTATCTTGGTATTCTTGGGCGACATTTTGACCAAATTCGCGGGATAGCTTCTTAAAGGCTTGGCGCATTTCATACTTTCGACCAGGTAAATCATGAGCGTCAGAAGCAAACACATAGCCTTGACCAGCAGCAATCAAGTTTTTACTGAACTTTTCAACTTTTTTACCAAAAGTGCCAACATAGGAGCTAGCAGTAATTTGTGATAAGCATCCTTTTTCTAACATTTGGTAAAGCAAGTCTGGTTCAGCCATTATCTTTGTATTTCGTTCCGGATGAACAACCACTGGGGTAATGCCACGCTGTTGAAGCTCAAAGATCATCTGGTTGGTATAATGCGGGACATCATTATCGGGAAACTCAAGCATCATGTACTTACCGCTTTCATCGGCAAAGAGGATATCATCATTATCAAGCGCTTCGATCAGTTGTCCATTGATCCGTACTTCCTGCCCAGGAAAAACGGTCAACGGAATATTATGTTTCTCAAGTTCAGCTTGGAATTCCGCGGTTTCTTGCAGGACATCCTGCTTATGATTTTCGTAGTGACCATTCATATGATGGGGCGTTAGCAACGCATGGGTAATCCCATTTTCCGTTGCTTCCTTAGCCAGACGCAAGGAAATATCCATATTCTTTGACCCATCATCAATTCCGGGTAAAAGGTGACAATGCAAATCAACCATTACCATTATTCATCAGTCCCTTTTTACATATTATTATTTTAAGTATAGCAATTTAAACCGTGATTTTATAGCGGATTATGGGAAATAAGCATAATTGAAGGAATTATTCTTCCGTTTATTCCCAATGCAATAAAAAAGGCGGACCACTAATTAGCAATCCACCGCTTGATTAACTTTTCTTCCTATTTATATAGCCTATTCCTCAAACGCCTTTAATTCTTTCCAGAACATTGGCAGTAAGAAAAGTTGGAGGAATAAGACAAAGCCAGTCAGAACACTCGTGTAACTAAAGAAGAGCAGCTCTGAAAATAGGTCGGCTAAAATCACAATGGCGATACATAACTGTCCAACCGTTAGCCATTCGCGTTTTACTTTATTAGCGGAAAAAATCATTACTAACTGAACGGCGACTAAAACTGCTTGAATAATTTGTAGTGCGAATAGTGAATGCATTTGCTGTCTCCTAACTAAATTAAGATTAGTTAATAGCTCCCTCACCAGCTATTAACGTTAATTCTCATATATTTTACTACAAGCGTGCTAACTTTTTAACAGTTTTTTAATTACATAATTTTTACATCTATTTAACAGCCGCTGAAACATTTTTCTTTGCAATTCGTTTACGCCATAGGGTCTGTAAATAATAAGCTCCATAACATACAAGTACAAAGGGAACTGTGCAATAGAGGGCAATCCGTTGCTGCGGGTCAAACCAAATTAAAATACAAGAAAGACTGCTGGCAATAAACGCAAACCAGGGAACAACAGGATACCAAGGCGTCCGATATTTTAACTCGCTTAAGCGGTGTCCAGTAGCCAAAAACTTCCGCCGAAAAAGCAGTTCGCATAATGAGATTGCAATCCACACAAATACAACCGCTAAGCCAGAAATTGATACTAAAACCAGATAGACGGTGCCCGGCGCATAGATACTAGAGAGGAGCGCTAAAACACCACCAAGCATACTCAATAACAGGGCCCAAACAGGGATGCCCCGCCGATTAGTTTTAGCAATCACTGTTGGAATGGTCCCTTCATTTGCTAGTGACCACAACATTCTCGTCGAAGCATATAAACCAGAATTAGCGGCAGAAATAATAGCAGTTAGGACAACAAAGTTCATCAAATCAGCAGCGTAAGGGATCCCCATTTGGCTAAAGACATAGACAAAGGGGCTCTGGGTTACGCCTGCTTGCTGATAAGGAATCAAAGCGGCCATCACGATCATGCTGCCGACAAAGAAAATAATCAAACGCCATAAGGTTGTATGGATAGCCCCCGGAAGCGTCTTTTCAGGATGCTTGGTTTCACCAGCGGTAATGGCAATTAATTCTGTGCCTGAAAAGGCAAAGTTAACAGTCAGCATAGTCATAAACAGACCGCCTAACCCACTAGGAAATAGGCCCTCCTTAGTAAAGTTAGTTAATAACGGAGCATGCTGATAACCGTGAATGGGGATTAAACCAATAACCGCTAAAGCACCGAGCGCGATAAAGGAGATGATGGCAATAACCTTGATGGCCGCAAACCAAAACTCACTTTCCGCGAATGCTTTAACCGTAAAAATATTAGATAACAAAATAATAACGATAAATAGCAAACTCCACCACCAAACAGGAATCGCTGGAAACCACCGTTTCATAATTAACCCTGCGGCAGTAAACTCAGACCCCATTGCAATCGTCCAGGTTAACCAATATAAGATTGCGACTGTAAAACCAGTGGCCGGGCCAATTAAGTTTTTAGCATAAACATGAAAGGCCCCAGTGTAAGGCATGGCAACACTTAATTCCCCTAGACACAACATTACAGCATACACAATTAAAGCCCCGACAAGGTAAGCAATTACTGTTCCCAACGGGCCAGCTTGATGAATCGTATAACCAGAGCTAAGAAAAAGGCCGGTGCCGATTACGCCGCCAAGGGCAATCATTTGAACGTGACGGGCGCTCATTTCTCGTGATAAATGGGTCTTTTTAGTCATGGTTGTTCAACTCCTTCCCGGTAATTTCTGTTAGATGTTCGTGTAATAAGGCAATATCGCGCGGAGTAGTTGTGCAGCATCCGCCCACAATCGTTAAACCAGCGGCAAGCCATTGGGGTAAATAATTGCTAAGACTCCGCTGGCCATGGGGATAAGTCCAGGTTTTAGTTTGCGGATCATAAATGGCACTTGAGTTAGGATAAGCAATTACTGGCTTAGCGGTCACTCGATGAATTACTTCCACGGCGGGAGTGACTTCTTCGAGGGGGATGCAGTTAATACCAACTGCGAAAACATTGTGATATTTAGCAACGGTACGCGCCGCAACCGCTAGCGGTGTCCCATCGGCTAAAGTAGTTCGATCTTTTAATGAAAAACTAACATAGCATAGGGTGGTCGGCGATAGTTCTTTGACAAGCTCTAATTCTGCTAATACTTCATCAAGCCGGGGCTGGGTTTCAATCGCAATCACATCGACTCCCACACTTAAAATATCAGTTAGACGCGGACGGTGGAATTGTTTATATTCCGCGGTACTAAGGTGATAATCACCCGTATACTCACTACCATCCGCAAGATATGCGCCATAAGGACCAAGCGCACCGGCAACATAGTTATAAATTCCTGTTTTTTGCTGGTATTCATCGCGGGCTTCTTTTGCTAGAATAACTGCGCGCCGAATTAACTGGTGGGCTTGGCGGGCGGAATAACCATTGGCAATGAAAGCTGGAACATTAGCTTGGTAAGTGTCGGTAATCGCTAATCGAGCACCAGCCGTAAAATATTCTTGGTGAACCCGTTTTACTAGTTCGGGTTGCTTTGCTAAAACGCTAGCTGTCCAGAGCGGATTATTTGTATCCGCCCCCAGCTGCTCCAAAGCTGTTGACATTGCACCATCAATTAATAACGGTGCTGATAGTTCTGCTGTAATTGTTGTCATCCTGATAAACCTCCTCAATAAAAAAGCCCCTTGAAAAGAACTTAATCTCTTCAAGGGACGACTCACTCGCGATACCACCCTGCATTCAGGAATTGTAAAAATTCCTGCACTTAAACAGACTTATCATCAAGATAAATCTGAAGCCTAGCTAACGGTAGCAACGCCGTGACCTGCTAATTATTCACCGATCAATCGCTCACGAACCATCTTCACTAATTTTAGAAGTACTGCATTTCACCAAGCACAGTTCTCTGTAAGTTCTTTAATTAGTTACTCATTCGATCTCAGCTAATTCTCATATAAGTTGTGATTAGTATACTGTGATTATTGATAGGAGTCAAGAAGGCTTTTAATTTAATTTTAATATTAGTAGCCATTAATCAACCGCGTCTGGGGAGAATACGATTAAAAGTTAGCTACAAAGCAAAATAATTCGTTTTTTCTGTATCTAAGAATCTACCATTATGATATTCTATTACACGGGAAAAAGAATTACTGGAGGAGAAGTACTTGAAGAAACTATCAAAAATTATTGTTGGGATTGCTGCTAGCTTATGCTTAGGAATAATACCAACTGCTAAGCCAGCAGAGGCAAGCCAAACACCACTTACGGTCAACATTCCTGATGGCAAACAAGCACAAGTCTCAAGTAAGACGATTAAAATCAATTCTGCAGATGACGGAACAATCACCTTTGAAGGGAAAACTGAAGCTAACGCAGAGGTTACAATTGCCAAACGTGGCGGAAATAACCGTCACTACAAAGTTAACGCCGATGAGAACGGTAACTTTTCTAAAACCTTAAAGCTATCAAGCAAAACTAAGAAATGTAATTTTGATATTACTTCCGAAGATGATCATGATAGCAAGAGCGCTAAAACAACATTTACCGTCACTAATAAAGCTTACGTCAAACCAGTAGCTGAAAGCGAATCATCCGTGTCAAGCAGCAGTTCAGTAGATGAAGAATCATCGAGCGCTGTCAGCTCGGCGTCTACCAGTACTTCTGCTACTGGCGACATGAAAACTGACCAAGCAAATGGAATGATTGTCGGCAATGCCAATTCGAAAATCTACCACACGCCTGACCAGCAAGGATACCACATGAACTCAGCTAATGCCGTTTACTTCAATACCGAAGCAGAAGCGCAGGCAGCCGGTTATCGCAAATCGCTTAGATAATGCAAAGAGAGCCCCTTACCTATTCCCAGTAAGGAGCTCTTTATTAATATGGAAGGGAATTTACTATAGGGTACTGCATAGTACCAATCACTCATGTGCTTTAGAAGGTATCAATCGCAAAATCAAAACGCTAAAACGAACTTGTTATGGTTTTGCCAATCAAAAATTTTTCTTTTTAAGAATCGATTGTATTTTTTCGTAAAAAAATACCCCCTACATTTTTGTAGGAAGTATTTTTAGTCAACCATACCAGTTGACAGATATTCAATAATTTCAAGACTAATTTTAAAATAAAACAAGTACCAAAGCAAAGTATAGTTCTTCATTAGGAATCCAACTATTTGTATTCAAAGCACCTCCACTAATTTCTAAAGCATATTCAAATAATCTATAAAACTATTATGAGATGATGTAGTCTCTTCACCAAGGTAGCTAGCCTTTTTCTCGTCGCTGTCACCGTGCTGTCGCTTCTCTAGGTAAGGGTTGTCTCCAGAAACCAGTGGATCAAGCCAATTGGCAACACTCTGCATCCACGCAATTTTAGTTGAATCAGCTTCGGTCTGCTTAACTGCCACAGCATAGTGGCGGACAACATTAGCAAGCTGGTAGTCCTTTGCCTCATTGATCAATGTCAAGACCCGTTGCTTCTCATCAGCAATCTGTTGCGCTCGTTGTTGATTTCGTTGCTCTTCTAATTCACGTTCATGCTCCCACTTTTCACGCTGTTCTCGCGCATGCTTTGTCTCCAAATATGTCTTGTAAAAATTCACAATAATGTCCAAAAGCTGGTCTTCCAATGGGATCTTTCTATCCTTAAGATAATGCTTAGAACTCCCTGATACGAGAAAACGGATCCGCAAATGACCGTTATAGGGGTGATCATATTTTCTAATTCGTGGATGAAATGCCCAACCATCACGTTCCTTCTCCTCCTCATAATCAGCTAGTTTTTTCTTTTCATCACTGGTTATTTCATGAGGAATCTTATCCTGGTCTTCCTTAATTTCGTACTCTATTTCGTCTTGTCCGATCGTTATTGCAAGGTTATCGCTAACTTGTTCACCAGCTTGTTTAAGAATCGTAACCACGCGATTCAGCAATCGATAAGCCCTTTGTAACCCGTGCGGAGAGAGATTATCAATGAATCTTGGTGGTTGTGGCTCTTCTTCGTAATGATAGGAGTTGCTAAAGTTATTATGAGAATGGTCATTGGTACGCCAACTTCTAACGCTAGCTTTATAAGCCTTAATTTCTGGAGTTGTCCGCCAAGTTTTCTTTTGACCTGCTCTAATCAAGGCATCAGTTATCTGTTGCGCTTTTGGCGGATCATTCAAGAAATCGAATCGTTGCTTAATATCATCTGAATCAAGTGGCGTTTGATCATCCTGCTCCTCTGCATTAGAATTATCTGTTTCAACGAGAATATACTGATTTACATTATCAGGTAAATCAGCCTTAAAATTAGTGACGTCCCGACCATTTGCCAATGCTAAACGATACTGGACACTAGGAATCGGAATGCCAGCCTGATGACAAACAGTTAAAAGGTCAGGATAATTAACGCCGTATTTTTCTGCTGCTTGTTTAGTATTGCTTGACCAGATTGCTTTATAAACATCAGCACTTAATAATTTCTTTCGTATTTGCATATTTCTACACTTTCTTTCATCATTAACAAACGTACGTTCTTATTATAGCATTAAAAATAGCCCCTGCAAAAGCTCAGGCAAGGACTGCATAAAAATAGTCAACCAACGTAACATTCATAATTACGTCAATTGACCATTCAGTTTCTAAATCCAAAAGCTTACTTTAATTCTGCTACTCCACCCTTGGAAATATGTTTACCTTCATTCCCGAGAACTTCTTCAATACTAAATTTAAGATGCTTAACAGTAAATTTGTGATTGGATAACATTGTTACACTTCCACTGCGACTATTACCTGGATTAATTGCTTCTGTACCAATAATAGTGTCAACAGCGCCACCATCAGGACTTGGTGTTTCTGTCGAAAACTCTTGCCCATCGTCATCTTCTGGCATCCAAATAGTATATTGCGGATTAACTGCTTTTTTACTACTATTCTTTACCAGATAATTTATTTTAACTTGATAATAATGATTATTTAATTCTTTGTATGCTTCATCAATTCCACTGTTATCCGGCTTATTTGCCTCACTCTTCTTCATCTTTTGATATTCAACACTGGTAATTTTAAATCGAAGTGGTCCCACTGAACTTGTCCATTTATTTGGTGTTGCTTTATAATGATTAACTTTCACAGGTAGCTTCTTGCTTACATGGCCATTATCACTTTTAGCAATAACGGTATAATTACCTGTATCATTTAGTCTTATTTCAGCTCTTCCATTTTTAGTCTCTGACTTTCCTTGAACTACCTTATTTTTACTATTTTTGACTTCATATGTAGTCCCTTTATTAGCAGTAAGAGTTACTTTAGCATACCAATCTGGAGTCATCATAACTTTCGAATGATTTAAGCTTGCTTTAAACGGTTTACCATTACTATCACGACGATAGAAGATCATCCCTGCAACAATTGCAACAATAATTACTAATATTAAAACTAGCCATTTCCAGTATTTCTTCATTTTTACTCCCTCTCCAAGAAATAATATAATAATTTCATGCCATAAAAAATGGTCAATCAGCGTAATACTTTGCGTCGATTGACCATTAAGTTTTAAAGCCATTTTATTGTACCAAATTCTAGAAATGATGGCTAGATGATCTTAGTTGTTTTAATTCAATAATTTGTGTCGTAAAAAAAATCAGAAGCAAGATAAAATCTTGCTTCCTACAAAAACAAATACTGTCTTTCAATACTGATTTAATTTTAATACTGTGAACTCAACTTGTCAATTATTTTATATAAAAAGTCATAAACACTTTTTATTGAATTATTTTTTTCAAAATATTCTTTATGTTCAAGAACCCGATTATCCGTGAAGTTTTTTAATTCATTAAACTTTTTTCTTTTCGATACATCAGGCATTAGTGAATCATAAACATATAATAAAGTAACAATATCATATGAAGAATTTTTTGTTAAATTATTGCGACGAGAAGCATCCCCAGCAACATCTAACCTTTCCACAAAACGTATAATTCGACTATCTGGTTGCTTATTATTGTCCATACGTTGGTTCAATTGATTCAATAAACAATTACTATGTGCTGACGCATTTCTCAAATCTCTAATCGTATTCATTAACTTATTATCAGGAATGATTGAACGTTGGTATTCTTCTTCGTAAAAGTGACAAATATGCAACAAGTCACCAAAAGTAATCAACTCAACTAATACCCAAATTGGAAAATACGGATAATACTTAGATATTAAATTTCGACAATACTCTCCCGAACTATGCCGCCTAATACTATTAAGAATATGAAATTTTCGATCTTCTTTTGCTAAAAATTGCCTAACGATATCATAGCCATCTTCTTGCTGGTTATCTGTTACCGAAGTTACAAGTTTTACCTTAATAGCATGTTCAATATCTAAACACATATTCATAATTTTATAGCGAATATACATATCAATAACAGACAACTCTCTCAGATATGCAAATTCTAAATTCTGATACTTACCTTTACTATCTCCTTGAGATATCTTAGGATACAGATTTCGATAAGCTGCGAGTTTAAAATAGTAATTATTATATTGAAGAAAATCACTAGCCTCCTCTTTCGTATCAATATTAAATTTAATTCCCTTATGTTCCAAATGTTCAATCAATTCATCAGTTGAAAGAATAGTCTTCATATTTCACTCCTCACTTCTTAATTGATCAAAATTGTTATTAAGGTAATTATTTGTCAGATGTTGAAAATCGGCTGATTTAATAATTAAACTTATAAATGATTGAGCATCTTTATCCGAGTCAAAAAAATATTTTGTCAGCACACTACGTCTCCCTTAGTTAAGATTGAAGTTCTTGATTTTGAACATACGTTCCAATTATACCATATAAAATTTGAAGTGCATCCCCAACGTTAAACTTCAACTCTAGTAATACACTTCAAAGAACTTTGCGTTTCAAATATATCAGGGCAATAAAATAGTCAGTAAAATCATAGTTAGTCCTAAGCCGTTAAGTAACAAAGTAACAAAAAGCAGTCAATGGTAGCCCAATCTCAGATGATTGGTTAAAGACCGTTAAAGCAGGATATATTAGGATTGCAGATAATGCCAATGAACATTTAGCACGAGCAGTTCATTCAATAAAAGAAGGTAACGGAAAAGAGTATCGATTCGCCGATTTTAACCAACCTTTCTATTTGCAAAAGATCGGTTTACGAAATTCAGATCACTTCTATCTTGTCATTGTTATTGTTGATCGTCCTAACTTTGAAAAGGATAAATCAACGATCGAATCAGTGATTGATAAAATTTCAGCAACAGTCGGACTGCATAACTTTCCCTATCAATCACAAGGAAACAATCTTGAGGGCTTGCTTCGTGATATTTTAGCGCGGCCAAACATTTCAGTAAGTGAGATTAAAAATCGTCTCCAATTTGACCCTCACCAATTAAAACGACCATTAAGTGTGTTATGTATAAAGGCTCCAACAACTAATATTCAACCCTTAGGAACGATTCTAACAAGGTTTATCAGTTTCCACTATGATGATTACAATGTTTACATGGTGGAAAATAGCAGTCCGCTCATCACCAAAACGATTATGCAAGAGTTAGCCCCTTATTTAATTAGAAATAAAACTGGTGCAGGACTGAGTAATTCTTTCACTCATCTGCACCAGTTTAATCAATTCTATCAACAAGCAGTTAAGGCAATAAGACTGGGGAAAGCAAACACGTTTAATCAATATCATGATTACATCGCCCTGGATCTTCTCGACTATATCCGCCAAGATCAGTCTTTGAATAGTTATCTAAGTCCCCAAATACAAAAACTAGCAAAAGAAAATTCAGAACTATTCAAAACATTGAAACTCTTCCTTTTAAATCACGAGAATAAGAAACAAACCGCTCTTGCCCTTCAAATTCATCGCTCGACATTAGATTACCGCTTAAATAAGCTAGAACAGGAATACGAGATTAATTACAACGCGCCAAGAGAATATCTTTACGTTTTCCTGTCCTGTTTGCTTGCTGAATAAGCTAAAAGGCATCCTCACTGGCACTATGTCCCGTCAAG
>NZ_QORN01000038.1:0-24534 GCF_014830205.1 Limosilactobacillus walteri | reverse complement strand
CACCTACATCGCAATTAACTGGAAAAGAAAACAAGCAACTCACACGGTCCAGGTGCGAGCTGCTTGATCAATCTTATTCAATTTTTCCTATCAGTACTTCTTGACGAAGAGCCGTAAAAAACACCCAAGATTTTTTATTTCTCAGGTGTTAATTTAAACATAATGATCAGTTATTAACTTTTATTATTCACAAACGAACTATTTGCCTTATTTCTATTCAAAATAATTAAGTTAATATTGTGGTAACCAAATATTCTTTTTAACTGCTAACTTGGCGTCTGTAATGTTTTTTCCGGCTAACCCTTGGTCAATTGCTGATTGTGCTACCTTTTCCGCAACCCGTTGTGAAAATTCTGTGAGCTTTTCAACCGGTGGTAATACAGCTGCTCCAGGTTTATCAGGGTCAACAAGGCCGCTTAAGGCGTGCGCAGCAGCAGCTAGCATTTCATCGTTTAGTAACTTTGCCTCTGCTGATAAGGCCCCAAAACCAACCCCTGGATAAATTAACGCATTGTTAGCCTGCCCAATTTGATAATTTACACCATTGTATTCCAAATCCTTAACAGGAATACCAGTAGCAATTAGCGCTTTTCCGTCTGTCCATTTAAGCAGATCAGCCGCTTTGGCTTCTGCTAATTTCGTGGGGTTTGACAGCGGGAAGATAACGGGACGTGGCGTGTATGCTGCCATTTCTTTCACAACTGCTTCATCAAAGCTCCCCGGTTGAGTGGACGTTCCAATCATTACAGTCGGATGAACTGCCTTGACTACTGCTAAGAGGCTGGTTAATTCATTAGCGTTAGCAAATTCACTTCGTTGGCGAGTAAATGGCTTTTGTTTTGGTGTTAAGCCTGGAGTATCTTCAAACAATAGTCCCTGCTTATCTACGAGGTAAAAGTGTTGCTTAGCCTCTTGCGGTGTTAGCCCTTGGCGAATTAATTCGTCATAAAGCATTTTGGCAATTCCCATTCCGGCCGTTCCTGCACCAAATGTTAAGAAGGTTTGATCCGTCAACTTTTCTTTAGAAATATTCATTGCGCCAAGAACACCAGCTAAAGCAATAATACCAGTTCCTTGAATATCATCATTAAACGTTAAAATTTTATCTTGGTACTTATCAAGGATTCTTGCAGCGGTCCCGCGACCAAAGTCTTCAAAGTGAAGAAGACTCTTGGGGAATGACTCTTCAACTGCATCAACAAATTTATCAATAAAAGCAAAATACTCTTCGCCTTCAACCCGCTTAATCCGATTTCCAAGATAGTTAGGATCTTTTAACAATTGTTCATTATTAGTTCCTGCATCAATTGAAACTGGTAATACTTGGGATGGGTTGATTCCAGCCGCCGCGGTATAAACCATTAATTTACCAACTGAAATATCGACCCCGTTTACTCCCCAGTCACCAATACCGAGGATTCCTTCCGCATCTGTTACAACAATTAAGCGAATATCACGGCCATCCGCAGCATCTGCAAGTTCTTCTTTAATTAGTTCGGGATGTTCAATACTTAAATAGGCAGCATCTTGCGGCTTAATGTAACGCTCGTTATACTTTTCAATCGCCTCAGCAATCACCGGATCATAAACAATTGGCATAAATTCTGTGATATGTTGTTTCATCAAATAGAAAAACAGTGTCCGATTATTATTAAAGACTTCCATTAATAAGTGACGCTTTTCAATTTGTGAGTCCTTTGATTGGTATAAGCTGTATGTTTCAGCAGCCTGTTCTTCAATCGTCCGAACGCAGGATGGTAATAAGCCCAATAAACCATACTTTTTTCGTTCTTCCATTGTAAAAGCAGTTCCCTTATTTTTAAACGGATCATTTAATATTTGCATTCCCTTGCGCATTGATTATCGCCTATCCTTTTTCTTCTAAGATTTCAACAATTTTAGGTTAAAACTAGCAACAATATATAGTCAAATCCATGCTATGATATAAATAAAATTAATAGTATCACTGCAAAATGCCGTTAGAAAGGAGATTTTATGAAGCTAAAAGACCTACAATATTATCAAGCATTAGTAAAAACCAGAAACTTTTCCCATGTGGCAAATGAATTTAGGGTTAGCCAGCCAACAATTACGATGGCGATTCAACGATTAGAAAAGGATTTTGGAACCCCTTTTTTTGTCCGTGACCACGTCCACAAAGAATTACACCTTACACCAGCTGGTAAACAATTTGCAATGCATGTCGACGTTATCCTTAATGAATTGGAGATTGCTTACCAAGAAATCGAACAAAGCAAATCTACGAAAATCCGCTTTGGACTGCCGCCTATTATTGGTAATTATTATTTCCCACCGCTTACCCCTGCCCTCATGAGACATGGGCTATTAAGCCACCTCGAAACTTATGAACATGGTTCTAAAGAAATTTTAAAAATGCTGGAACACGGTAATTTAGACATTGCTTTGCTCGGTTCACTCACCCCGCTTAAAGAGACACGGCTTAAAACCGTCGAATTAAATAAATATCCCTTTAAAATCATCGTTAGCAAAAATCATCCCCTCGCCTCCCAAGATAAAATTGATTTTGCCTGTCTTAAAAACGAAAAGTTCATCGTCCCTGATTCCGAATTTTTTCACGAGCAAGCGTTCAAACAAATTTGTCGATTGGCTCATTTTCGGCCCCAAGTTATCTATCGAACTGCTGATATTCACGTTATCAAGGCCATGGTTGCTGAAAACCTCGGCATCGCTTATCTCACCAGTCTCGCAATTACTCCTGAAGATAACATTGCAACCCTCGAAGTATCCGCGCCGCTTAACCAATCTTTTCGTTTAGCCGCGGTTACCCGGTCAACAGAAATTCTTACGCCCTATAAAAAGCAATTATGGGATCTATTAACCCCAAAAGATGAATAGGCATTGGAATAGCGATCAATGCAAAAATGAGCTGTAACAGAAGTTCCCTAATTATAGTAGGTACATTACAGGATACAAAAAGAGCTCTAATATTGGAAAAATCCGAACACTAGAGCCCCCTTTAACTACTTCGCAATAGTAATTGTTTTAATAATTACATCTTTCTTTGGCTTATCCATTGCATCCCGCTTAACTTTGCTGATTTTTTCAACAACATCCATTCCAGTTAACACTTGACCAAAGACAGTATGGTGGAAGTCCAGCCAAGGCGTTCCACCGTTTTTTTCGTAATATTCAATAATTTCCTGTGGATAACCCACCATCTGCATCTCACTAATCATGCTTTCAGGAACATGCTTATTAGTGATAATAAAGAATTGGCTGCCATTAGTATTAGGTCCCGCATTGGCCATTGAAAGAGCACCCGTAAAATTAAAAAGTTCTTCGGAAAATTCATCTTCAAATGGCTGTCCGTAAATACTTTCACCACCACGGCCCGTACCAGTAGGGTCGCCTCCTTGAATCATAAAATCAGGGATAACCCGATGAAAAATCACATCGTCATAATAATGCTTTTCAGCTAATTTAACAAAATTTTCAACTGTTTTTGGTGCCTGTTTAGGAAAGAGCTGTACCTTAATCACACCCATTGTTGTTTCAATGGTTGCTTTTGGCCCTTTAACCTCAGCTAATGATAATTGTGGATATTTCATAGTTAAAACCTCATTTCTCTTTCGTCCTCACCTACTATCTTAGCAAGCCGATCAAGAATAAGGCAATTATTTAATCTTCACTAACACGTAATACACAAGCGCCTTTAATATCGCCATTCTTGACATAACGAAGAGCCTCATCAGCCTTGGCAAGCGGATATTCATGTACTTCTGGATGAATATCAAGCCGATCAGCTAACGTTAGAAACTCTTCCCCGTCACGACGCGTATTGCTCTCTACACTTGTTAATGTCTTTTCATGAAAGATTTCTTTCTGATAATTCATTGCCGGAATATCAGTCATATGAATTCCTGCCAACGCCAAAGTACCACCAGGAACTAAGTTAGCCAGTGCCGGCAAAACCATGTCGCCAACCGGAGCAAAAATAATGCCTGAATCAAGCGGTACCGGTGATGGGTCATAAGAACCTTGTACAGAGGCACAGCCAAGCTCAAGAGCAAATTTCTTAGCATCCTCACCACGGGTAAAGACATGGACCTCAATTCCTTGAGCAAGGGCAATTTGCGCTGTTATATGCGCTGAACCGCCAAAGCCGTATAATCCTAACCGGCCACCTGCAGGAATATTAGCTCGTTCAAAAGCTCGATAACCGATAATTCCGGCACATAGCAATGGGGCTGCTTCAAGCGAGTCAAACTTCTCTGGAATCCGGTAAGCAAATCCTTCAGGCACTGTTACGTATTCAGCATAACCGCCATCATGATCCCACCCAGTGTAAACAGAATGGGGACACAAATTTTCATGTCCTGACCGACAAAACTTGCAGACACCGCACGCATGACGAAACCACGGGATTCCAATCCGTTCACCGATCTTAAAACGACGCGTCTCTGAACCAAGACTTACGACCTTACCTACAATTTCATGTCCTGGAGTCACATGCTCTTTATGAACAGGCAAATCCCCCTCGGTAACGTGAAGGTCCGTATGACAAACCCCGCAAGTTAGGATTTTGACCAATACTTCACCCCGCTGTGGTGTTGGAACTGGCTTTTCAGTAAACTCGATTGGTGCTCTTTGCCCATCAATTGGTCCTGGCGTGGTAACCGCCCACGCCTTCATCATGTCCGGAATAACATTTTCTTGCTTTACCATTCAAAAAGACCTCGATTAAATTGAAATTATCACTATCATTGTAATGCTTTTTCCTATTCATAGCTGTTACGAATTTTACCAATTTTTCGCAACCATTCTTGTTGAAATGCAGCTACATCTAAATTCTTATTAATAGCCGGATCGTCCTTGGCCGCTTGGGTCAAGCCATGGGCGCCACCAATATCGTCTAAAATTCCGTTACCAGATCCTTCTAGCATTTCCGGATTAGTGTGTGATGGAACTCGTTTAGGCTCAATTCCCTCAAAGCGGATTTTAAATTGCCACATGTCCCCAAAATCATATACTAGCGTGTACTCATCTTTTACATTACAATCACCGACCCAACACTGCGTTAAATCTTTTGTCTGGCCAAATCCGCTATCAAAAATCGGTAACTGATAATGAACATTTGCCTGCTGCAACTCAAATAAATGGGTTCCATCAGCATCAAATGCTGCTAAGACCATAAACGCGAGCATATCAAGCCGTGTATCGCCGCTAACTGTAAATCTTCGCCACATTTTAGGCTCATAGTCAGCAAGTTCGACATAAACAACATATTGCTTATTAACATATTGAATTGCATGTTCGCGCTGGGCCCGTACTTCTCGCCGCATATCACGGATAATTCGTTGTAGGTGATACATTCGTTGTTTCGAATTTAGATCTTTAATTCCTTGATTAATCGCCTGAACAAACTTATCGTAGTCTTCACTTGAGAATAGATCTTCAGCTCGTAAAAAACGACCGAATGCACGAAAGGCATCGCTCATTGTCCGAAAACCATTCTCAGTTGGTCGGTTATTATGCAACTTTTCATAGTTAATAAAGTAATGGTAAACCAATGCAACATCGTCAAGCACTGACTCTCCCAATGCCTCACAGTATCCTAGATAATCGGCCGCACAATCCAAATCCCGATCAATAATACTTTCGCTTTGGTGGCGTTGCTCTAAATATTCTTCATAATCATCTAGAATCTTTTCTCCAACAGCCGTTGCATTCATAATATCGTTAATCGAAAGCGATCGGTAAAGGTAGCGTCGATTATGCTCATTAAGCTTGGGATGAGTCGCAATCTTAAAATCTGTCACTGAATAGTCTTCAAAGATATCCATCACTACAATTTCTTCATCAGTCGATTGGTTTCTGATCCGTGTCTGTTCAGCTAACTGTAATGCAATCTCAGCGTTACTTGGGTCCTTTTCCCAATCAATTACAGAATTAGGTCCAATCATCATGTTCTGATACATTTGGAGCTGCTGTTGTGTCTCTGGTTGTATTTGCTTAGTAAATGTAATTTTCCCGAATTGTGCATCGCGAATCATTCTTATTTTCGCATGAGGGACTGGCGATATCTCCAGCAATTGCAAAAATTCCCGTTTAAATGCGGTCATAAATGAACGAGAATCATTAAATCGCTGCGGATAACGGACGATAACAGGCAATGACATTAAATTATTCATTACAATCATAAACTCACCAGCAACTCGAACAGTCCATACATTAGTGTCAAGCAGCTCAGCTGATGATATTGTTTGTGAATTAACATGCAAATGCTGAGCCAGTGAATTTTCTACTGCAATAATCACCGTATCGATTCCTCCTATTATTTTCCTTATATTAATTTTATTTTAAAAACTATTATTTATCAACTCAATCAAACCATATTTACAAACAAAATAAAAGAATTAAAATAGGGTATAATGTATTGTCACTGAAAGGATGAGCCGCTTTTGCTTAATCAAAAACTTGATATCTTTGATTTACGAAAAATCCAAGTCAATCAAACAAAATCTGAACTCGAGAATACCGGTAAACATCAGCAAAAAGAGATTAGTAGCGATATGCTCGGTACTTTTGTTGATGTTGAGCGTGATCCGGTAAAAACAATTCAGATTACGGAAGCCAATATGATTCCAGAATTACTACCTCTGCGTCATCAACGAATGATTGCTAGCCGCTTCGCATTTTTCCGTGGGACTGCTGAATTGATGGAACACGATTTAAAGCAACAGTACCAAAGTCACCTACCTGTTATTATTTGTGGTGACGCGCACGTTAATAATTTTGGATTTTATGCTTCACCGGAGCGTAAACTGCTTTTTGGTCTTAACGACTTTGATGAAGCGCGGATTGGTAATTGGGAAAGCGACCTCAAACGTCTCTTAGTTAGCGCACAACTAGCTGGAGAAGAGAACGGTTTTACATCTGAAGACCTCTACCAGCTACTCCAAATTACTGCCAAAACTTATCGGCACACAATTAAAAATGCCAATAAAATGAGTCTTTCGCAGCTTTTTTACTTCTCGTTTGACTATGAGACCATGGGGAAAGCAATTGAATCATTTGGGGATATTTCGACCCAAATGCAAACCGTGCTCAATAAGGTTCTGAAAAAGAGTCAACGAAGTAATTCAGAAGAGATTGTTCAAAAAATGGCAACCGTTAACAATCAAGGCCTGCTTGTCTTTCAAGATAACCCGCCGCGTGCCCGTCATCTTAGTGCCGTTCGCTACCAACAAATCGTCAAGGGATATAACAAGTACCGCGAAAACATCCGCCAAGATGTCCGCGTTTTACTAGCTAATTTCCATATTTCTGACATTATCCGTTATAGTGTTGGCGTCGGTAGTTTTGGAACACGGTGTTACTTATTAATGCTGACAGGCAATGACAATAGTCACATCGTCCTTCAGGTTAAAGAAGCAATGCCGCTTAGATATAATTTACTCTCGTTACCAGTCCAGCAAGTAATTAAAAACGGGGAAATTGCAGGGCAACGGATTGTCACGGCGCAACGAGTTCTCCAATCTTCTTCTGACCCTTTTCTTGGAAGCACTGCATTCGGAGGACGAAGTTATTACATTCGCCAATTCCGCGACATGAAAGAATCAATTAATGTTAATAAGCTTGACTTTGAAAGCTTCCAATTCTATTGTCAAACTTGTGCTTACCTCCTTGCAATGGCACATTTTCAAAGCCCGACAGCACCGATGATTCGCGGCTACTTAAAGCACCAGAAAAAACTCGATATTCTTTTGGCCGATTGGGCACTAAAATATGTCGACCAAGTGACAAGGGATTATGAACTATTCAAAAAAGCAATTGCTGACGGCAAATTAATTAGGTAAATTTTATCAGGAATTATGACATAAACTCATTTCCTTATAAAAAAATAAATAGGGCTCCAAAGCTTGAAAAAACTTTGGGGTCCTATTTACGCTTAAGGAGTTACGAAACAACCTCTGTCACCCGCTCACTCCTAACGATCCTCGTTTAATCGTTTCCGATATTCAGCCCGCGTCATTTTTACTGGTGCTGGCTCCTTTTTCTTTTTCGGCGTTGGCCGTGGAGCCTTCTTAGCAAGTTTGATTTCACCATAACTTGTTGAGATTTGAGTATATGTTTCTGGCTGTTTAAGCGGTTGATGATTTTCTTTCTCCACTTGAACAGCCTTTTTTGCATTCTCCAAATTTAAGCGCGCTGCCTTAACATTTTCTTTAGCCACTAATAAGTTTGCTGAAATTCGATCAAGGTTTTCTTGAACGCTTTTCAGTAATTGGGTGCTGGCAGCAATCGTTGTTTTATCACCAATATTTTGCACCCCTGCGAACGTGCTCTGTGCTGAAATTACCGCTTGTTTTGCTTCACGGTATTTTTCATTGAAATTTTCATATGATTTTTGTGCTCGCTCATAGGTTTCCTGAGCTTGTTTTAATGTCGCTGTTAAATCAGCCATAATTTTCTCACCCAATTTTCTGTTCGCGGTAAACTAAAAGGCTGTGGCAAAGAAAACTTCGTCACAACCCTCTAGTACGTCCGAACAAATTATAAAATTAAATCTCAACCAACAACTTCAAAATATGTTATTAGTATTCGCGCTTCTTACCAGCTAAGCCAAGACCGAACATAGCAGCAGCGGCACCTAAGGCAACAGCAGCAACGCCACTTTCGTTACCAGTTTGTGGTAAGGTTTCTGCCTTAGCTTCGTTTTGCTTGTTAGCCTTGTATTCAGCACGAGTTACGCTAGTAGTGGCAGCAGCTTTCTTGTCAGCAGTTGCAACAGTAGTAGTTTCACTCTTCTTCGTGTCGTTTACGGCGTTGTTAGCATCCTTATTAGCGTTAGTCTTGTCATCACCAGTTGATGGCTTATCGGCTGGCTTTTCAGTGTCAGTCTTGTCATCGCCAGTTGATGGCTTGTCGGCTGGCTTTTCAGTGTCAGTCTTGTCATCGCCAGTTGATGGCTTATCAGCTGGCTTTTCACTAGCAGCCTTCTTAGCAGCTTCAAGGTTAGCCTTAGCTGTGTCTAAGTTAGCTTGAGCATTCTTCAAGTTAGCCAAAGCGTTGTCGTAGTTAGTTTGAGCAAGCTTTTGAGCTTCTTCAGCATCCTTAACAGCTGGGAAGTCACTGAAGTCACCGTTGTTTACACGGTCAAGGATTGCCTTAGCAGCATCAGCGTTCTTTTGAGCGTCTTGGTACTTAGCTTCAGCAGCATCCTTGGCATCATTAGCATTCTTAACGAGGTCATTGAATACGTCTTGAGCTGCTTGAATCTTGTTCAAGGTAGCCGTCTTGTCAGCTGGGCTAGTTGGGTTAAGGTAGTAATCCTTAAGAGCACTTACTAATGCTTCAGCAGCATCAGTTTGTGGCGCATTGTAGCCGTAAACCTTTTGAATCTTGTTAAGTAAGTCTTGAGCAGTGTTCAAAGCATTTTCAGCGTGGTCAGCATTTAATTCGCTGTATGCTGCAGCAGCATCAGTAGCGAATTCGTTGTTTTGGTTGAAGGTATCTTGAGCCTTCTTAGTAGCAGCCTTGGCATCGTCTAATGCCTTAGTTGCATCGTTAACCTTGGCAGTTGCGTCATCGTATGCCTTTTGAGCATCAGCAACTTTTTGGTTTTGCTTTGCAAGAGCAGCCTTGGCATCTTCAAGCTTTGCACCTGCTTGGTTAGCAGCAGTTGAAGCGTCATCATATGCCTTTTGAAGAGCAGCTACATCTGGGTTAGTTGTACCTAACTTGTCAGCGGCAGCAGTTTGTTCGTTCATAGCTTCGTCAAATGCAGCTTGTGCCTTTTGTTGAGCAGCTTGAGCGTTGCCAAATTCTTCACTTGCCTTGTTGACGTTAGCAGTTGCGCTTTGGTATTCCTTAGCAGCAGCTAACTTGTCAGCAGCAGTAGTTTGTGCATTTACAGCAGCATCATGAGCATCTTGAGCAGCCTTTTGACGTGCTTGGGCGTGTTCAAGTGTTTCACCGGCAGCATTAACTTCTGTTTGAGCACCGTTGAGCTTTGTATTAGCTTCATCAAATGCCTTTTGGGCAGCAGTTAAAGCGGTAGCTGTCTTGTCAGCAGCAGCTTGAGCAGCTTCAAGTGCTTCAGTAAGGTACTCTACTGAGTAATCATCAGCGTCTTGTAAGTCCTTTTCAGCTTGAGCAACAGCAGCTTGTGCCTTTTGGTCAGCTGCCTTAGCATCGTTTAATGCAGTTTCTGCCTTTGTGTAGGTGTCAGCAGCATCTGATTGACGGTTAGCAGCAGTATCGTAGTTAGCTTGAGCATTCTTAAGGTCAGCATTTGCTTCATCTAATAAAGCACCAGTTTCGTTAACCTTAGTTTGAGCATCGTTAGCAGCGGCTTGAAGAGCTGCCATATCTGGGTTAGTAGTACCTAACTTGTCAGCAGCGTCAGTTTGCGCGTTATGGGCATCGTCAAGAGCCTTTTGCGCATTTGCCAATGCTTCGTTAGCATCATTCAATACCTTAGCAGCAGCTTCAGCCTTAACAGATGCTTGTTGGTAAGCCTTAGCAGCAGCTAACTTATCAGCAGCAGCGGTTTGTGCATTCCGAGCTTCATCAAAGGCAGCTTGTGCGTTAGCAACATCTTGTTCAAGTTGATGTGCTTGGTTGTACTTGTTAAGAGCATCAGTTTGCGCATTTAAAGCATCATCGGCAGCCTTTTGTGCCTTTTGTTGAGCAGCTTGAGCGTTGCCAAATTCTTCACTTGCCTTGTTGACGTTAGCAGTTGCGCTTTGGTATTCCTTAGCAGCAGCTAACTTGTCAGCAGCAGCGGTTTGTGCATTTACAGCAGCATCATGAGCATCTTGAGCAGCCTTTTGACGTGCTTGGGCGTGTTCAAGCGTTTCACCAGCAGCATTAACTTCTGTTTGAGCACCGTTTAATGCGGTATTAGCTTCATCAAATGCTTGTCGTGCACTAGCTAGAGCATCAGAAGCTTTATCCCAATCTTCCTTAGCAGTTTGTTGAGCTTCATCGTTCCATTCATTTGGTTCGTTAACGTAAGCTTGGTAAGCTTCGTTGTAATCATTTTCAGCCTTTTGTTCAGCTGCCTTAGCATCATTCAATGCTGTTTCTGCTTTAGTGTAAGTGTCAGCAGCGGCTGTCTGACGGTTGGCAGCAGCATCGTAGCTAGTTTGAGCTGACTTAAGATCAGCATTTGCTTCATCTAAGGCGTTCCCAGTTTCATTAACTGGAGCTTGAGCATCGTCAACAGCTTTTTGTAATGCTGCCATGTCTGGGTTAGTAGTACCTAACTTAGTAGCAGCATCAGTTTGTGCATTCCGAGCTTCATCAAGAGCCTTTTGTGCAGCGTTCAATACATTGTTTGCATTGTTCAAAGCAGTAGTAGCCTTTTCAGCGTTAGCAGAAGCTTCTTCATAAGCCTTCTTTAATGCGTCAAGGTTAACAGCCAACTTAGCGTTATCAAGAGCAGTCTTAGCTTGGGCTTGAGCACTAAGAGCTGCATCTAATTGCTTTTGAAGGTTTGCTTGGTTAGCGTTTGCTTCGTCAAGAGCCTTTTGTGCTGAAACGATTTGTTCGTTAGCGTATTTTTCGTATGCGTTAAGAGCAGCAACCGCTTTACCCTTGTTGGATACAGTTGGGTTTTGGTTGTATTCGTTAATTGCGTTGATTACGTTTTCAGCAGTTTGAGCTTGTGAACTGTTATTACCAAAAAGCTTTTGTGCTTGGTTGACAGCAGCTTGAGCAGCGTTTAATGCGTTGTCCGTCTTGCCGTCCTTAAATTGGTTATAAGCGGCAGCAATGTTAGTAGAAACATTAGCTGTTGCATCAGCAGTTGACTTAGCGGCACTGTAATCGTTAAATGCTGAACTTGCAACAGCGGATGTTGAGTTAGCATTGCTTTGTGCAGTTGATGTAGCAGCACTCTTAGCGTTAGCTACATTTTCTTGTGCAGCACTGTTGGCAGCACTTGTGGCAACAACAGCACTTGAAGCAGCAGTAACAGCGTCACTAGCTGCATTTACTTTTTCTTGAGCTTGTGAAACTACATCAGATGAAACATTTGAAGCAGCACTTGCTGAGCCAGTTGTTTCAGTAATAGCTGGTTGAACAGTATCAGCGTGAACGTCTGTATTGTTTACGTTTGCTAATGTAAGACCTGCTAAAGTAGCAGTTGTCATCAAGCCAGCATATACGATATTTTTCTTAGCTTTATACATCTTGTAATGTACTTGATTATTCTTCATATAATAATCCTCCCAAAATAAAAAACTTCAAAATAAATAAGTTGTCTTACAACACCCTCATTTTATGTAATCGCTCCATTCTTTTCAAGCGTTTTTCGCTTATCTTTCGATTGATAAAATAAAAAAAAAAAAAAAAACGGATTTATTTCCAAATATATCAACATTCATTCTATAAATATTGATTTTTAAAATTATTATTTTTTATTTTTCGCTAGATTAGTTTTCTGATTAAAGTTATCAGTCGATATAATAATTTCAAAATAAAAAAAGACCAAATTGTATAGTTTATCAAAATCAATTGCTATACTGGCGGTCTTTATTTGGTTAAAATCATAAAATCAACTGATTAGTAAGCCTGTTAATTTTTAAACAAAAGCGGTTCCTTTACCTATCGTTCATCACTATTCCCATCTTTATCCCTACTTCTTCGCTGATCGCTGCCATAACGATCCTGTTCCTTGATAACACTACTTTTATGGCGATGCTTGTTAATAAATTTTTCCTCAGCTGCAAAAATCATCAAAAAGTCGATAAAATTTTTACTAAAATTATCCTTGAATTGTTCCCACTTATTTTTTGCCATCATTTTACCCCATAAATTTTAATTTAAACTATTTCTTTTATTCTAGCATATTCAAATTTGCGCAAACGATTGCACAGCGATAATAATAAAAATGTGGTAAAATAGGAAGCGTACTAAAGCGCTTACTTCAAGGAGGCTATAATTATGGAAATTTCAAAAGTGCCATTTGGAACTTATAAGGGAAAACCAGTAACTAAGTATGTATTGACTAACGATAATGGAGTGCAAGCGGGAATTCTTGACTTTGCAGGCTTATTACAATCATTTAAGGTACCAACCAAGGACGGCGGCAAAGCAGATATGATCCTAACTTCTGAAAACTTTGATGAATTTACAAACAATGGTTTCTGTACTAACCGCTTAATCGGTCGGGTGGCCGGAAGAATTGCTGATGGTAAATTTAGCATCAACGGCAATGATTACCAAATTGAACAAAACGAAGGCAAGAATGCGCTTCACGGTGGCAGTAATGGTTTCTATAGTCATATCTGGCATGTTGATAGTACAGAAGCAACTTCCGATTCAGTATCAATCACCCTCAGTTTAACATTAAGTCCTGAAATCGATACTTATCCTGGTAAAATGCACGTTACTGCAACCTATACCTTAAATAATGATGATTTCTTATCACTTAAGATGTCAGCTACAACTGATAGTGATACATTATTTAATCCAACTAACCATACTTACTGGAACATGGCTGCGGCTAACGTTCCAACAGTTGACCAGTTAAAACTATACGTTAACTCTGAAAACCATCTTGCCGTTGACGAAGGTAAGATTCCGACCGGTGAAAAACTTGCCAATGAAGGTACACCATTTGACTTCAGTACCCCAACCAAACTCGGTGATGCGCTTAAGCAAATGAGTAGCACGAAAGAAAACGGCTTTGATGATATCTGGGAAGTTACGCCAAGTCTCACTAAGCCAGTAGCAACGCTTGAAGATCCAGAAAGCGGTCGAAAAATGAGCCTTTATTCAGATCGGAACGGGTTAGTTATGTATACAATGAACTCTGATGATGCAGCAGTTTACAATCATGGTCAAGTTCATCCCCACCTCGGTCTTGCAATGGAAGCACAAAATCTTTCAGATGCTCCTCACCATCCAGAATTTGGTGACATTAGTTTGCACCCAGGAGAAGAAAAAACTTACACTATTAAGTGGCATGTCGAATACTAATTTATAAATACCTAGTGAAATACACAAGGGAGCGTATCATTTATGATTTCGTACACTCCCGCAAGCATAAAAAGGGCTTTAGCATACGGTTTTCCGAATACTAGAGTCCTTTTTATGTTCACGCTAAAAGCTATTTAATTAAAAAATATTGAGAGTAGCAAATAACCTGTTCAATACGACAGTTGGCTAAGCTAGAACGATAACTAGCACGTTACCTTGCTATCGTTCGTTAAAACAATTGGGGCTGAGAGAAAACTTTTATTTTCTCTCAGCCCCAATGTTTGCGTTAGGAATTATAAATTAATCTTTGTCGTCTGGGTTGAACTTCCCAGCTTTTTGCAAAATTTCCTTTGCCTTTTCAAGGTAATGGTGTTCTGCACGGAAAGCCTTAATCTTGTCGCCTTCAGTATCGGTAAGGGCTGCAAGCTTGTCGTCAAGATCCTTGAATTCTTTTTCAAGGTCCTTAATAACACCTTCTTCATCCTGCATGTAAACGTAGTGGTTTTCAGCAGGATCCTTATGACCTTCGCCTGCACGTTCTTCAAGCTTATCAGAATCCTTGTCTACCTTCCGAGCGTGCTTAAGGATTGACTTGATATCCTTAATTGTTTCATGTTGAGCGGTACGGTGCTTCTTGTTATCAACACTGTCCTCAATCTTTGTAAGGTGCCCTTCAGCATCTGCAATCTTCTTTGCAATACGATCTAAAGCCTTAAGTTGACGCTTTGCATAATCAGCCATAACTAATTACCTCCTATAAATAATAACTATAATTCCTAATTCACCTTATATTATATTTTTATAATTTAAATTATACAAATAATACGCCCTATGAATTTCAAAATAATTTTAAGGCCATAGCTACACTAATAAAAAGTAATATTTTTATAATTATGAAGATAAAAAAGAAGCCCCTGTTATTAACAGAATGACCTCTTTAGTAATATTAGAAAATTGATTTTTTAGTTACGGTTTGGGATACGCTTACTGGGACATCAAAGTTTGGCAATCCAGGAATATGAAGTTCAATGCTTCCTACATTTTGATTCTTCTTAAGCGGTGCCCGCAATTGATGATCATTCTCGCGATAATTCTTAGCAATCTTCAAGGACGGACTAGTAGCTTCCAACTTGAGATTTTTAGGAAGCCATACTGCCGTTTTTTGCGACAATGTAAGTTTTACCTTATTTTTGTCTTTACCATTTGCTACTTTTACCTGCGTTAGTTTAGGTGAAAGATCGCTTACTTTCTTTACCTCTACCGGCTGATATTCATCGGTCAGTTTATTATAGAAGTCCTGTTGCATCTTAGACTGATCATTCCATTCACCCTTAGTATGCAAGGCTACAAGAATAATCCGCCGTCCCGAAAACATCCCTGTTGATACGATGCATTTACCAGCCCGATCAGTATTTCCGGTTTTTAGGCCGTCAATTTCACCTGTTTTCGGCGCAAATCCATTTTGCGGTAATAACGCATTTACATTAGTCATTAGGTACTGCTGATCCTTTGTCACGTTGAAATTAGCAAATTTCTGCTTCGTTATTTCAAGTGTTTCTGGATACTGTTCAACGAGGTATTTTGAAATAAGCGCAACATCTTTAGCGGATAATAGATTTTCCGCATCCTTATCAACGCCCTTTAACTTATGTTTACCAAGATCCCCGTTAGGTAATCCAATCATATTATAAATCTTAGTATCTGTTACTCCTGCTTCTTTTGCAAAAGCCTGCATCTTCTTATTAAATGCCGCTGTACTACCCGCATCCGCTAACGCCAAAGCTTCTGTGCTACCATCAGCGGAAACCAGCATCATCGAGTCAACCAGTTGCCGAACTGTATATTCCTCGCCATTTTTTAATGGTACATTAGAAAAATGCCAGTCATCAGCCATTTTAGCGACTGCGGGCGTAATCTTAATCTTTTGATCCCATTTTAAATGGTGATTACGAATATCCTGCTCAATCACTCCTAAAGTCAATATCTTTATGACCGAAGCAATTGGGTATTGTTTAGTTGCATTTTTTTGGTATAGTACCTGTCCGCTCTGCGCATCAATGGCATACACAGCCCGCGCATCCATATCAAAGGCAGGAGCATCCGCATGAACACTCGTAAAAATACTTAAGCCGCCGAAACAAATATTAATCGTTGCGACTAATAAAACTAACTTAGAAAATAAAGCTTTAACTTTCTTCATTATAATTACTTTCTCTCCTTTATTCACCTAACTATCATATCCTATCCGCCCCCTAAAGTGTATGACGATTTAATAACAAATTAATTCAAAGTCTTATTTTTCATTAAATTCTCGAATTGCATCTTTTATTTTTGAAAATTACTTGTATCATTAATTAAGTATGCTAATTTTTAATTAGAAAGGGTCGTTGACGAATGAAAAGATCGCAACACAAGCGTAAATTTCTTTTTATTATCATTGCTATTTTACTCATTATTTTGGGAGTACATCATTTTACCTCAACCAGTGCACGCCTAAAATCAGCCTGGAATAAGATAATTTTCACTTCCAATAATAATGTTAGTATTGCGGTGTATTCTCCAAAGACCCATCAAATATACACTTCGAGCAATGCCCCTCATCATAAGTTTCGGACCGCTAGTACAGTTAAGGTTAGCATTTTAGCAGGGATTCTGGCCAACCAACAAGGCCCGTTGACGAGTCACGAAAAATCCCTAGCTAAAAAAATGATTGAACAAAGTGATAACGATTCTACGAGTGAATTGTTTGAAAACTATCTTGGCGGCAAAAACGGCTTACAGCAGACTTTTGAAAAATTCGGCATGACTCAGTCGCATGCCAATAGCAGCTGGGGACTGACCGTCACCACTCCTAAAGACCAAGTTAAGCTACTAAATAATATTTTCTACAAATCTAAAGTATTATCAGATGACGATCGTTCTGCGATTCGCGCTTTAATGAGTAACGTTGAAGGCGATCAAGCATGGGGAATTTCTGCTAGTAGTGACAACTTCGCCTTAAAGAACGGCTGGCTCAATTATGGCAAAAGCGGCTGGATTGTTAACAGCATCGGCTATGTCAAAAATAGTAACGGGACCGATTATACAATTGCCGTTTATACCGATAAGAATCAAACAATGGCTGCCGGCCAACAAGTAATTGAACAACTTGCCCGGGTAACAAAACCGATATTAGATTAATAACAGCTGGTGAAATACGAATTTTCACCAGCTTTTTTAGTTCTGAACTGAATATTACGCTTGAAAAGTAAAACGTTCAATTATTGTTATCTTTTTCACAGCTTCGTTTTAATAGGCATGAACCGCGTTACTTCAAGCTTTCATTTTATTTCATAAAAATAGCGTTTCTATCACAATGTAACTGATTACAACTTTTTTAAGAAATCTTTGTTAAACGTTTGACATTTATTGTTCGCCATTGTATATTGTAGATGTACATTAATGATAAACGTTTATCAAGAATCTTATAGAAAGAGTACCTACTAATTATGAATAGCAAAAATTCTATTGTTACCAAATTGGCTTTCTTGTCAGTTTCATTCATGGTTACGAGTGCTTATGCCATTCAAGGTTCTTTGCCGCAATTAAAGGCAGCGCTCGGAATCTCGCAAACGCAGTCAGAATACTTAGTTACTACCCCTTCATTTGCTGTAATGATTTTTGTTGTCCTTTCACCGTTACTTCAACAATGGTTTAAAATTTCCGACAAGAAGATTATTATGGCTGGGGTAACCATTGTCGGTCTTGCCGGGATTGTACCGCTTTTTGCAGATAACTATACAACTATTTTAATTTCCCGCCTTGTTTTAGGTGCTGGATTTGGTCTATATAACTCACAAGCAATCTCAATGATCTCCGTTTGGTACGAAGGAAGTACCCGGGCCCAAATGCTTGGGTGGCGGGCTGCTGCTGAACAGATTGGGCAAGCTTGTACCTTAGCAATTGCTGGTTTAATCCTCAGTTATGCTGGTTGGCACGCTTCATTCGCTGTTTACTTGCTCGCATTCGTTGTCCTCTTCTTCTTCGCTATCCGTGTTCCTGATGATAGCAAGGCACAAGATAACAACATTGCTGAAGATGACCTTGCTGATGAATTAAATGAAGAAGATGAACCAATTGCTAAGATCAGTCCTGTTGTTTACCTTCTTGTTATCTTTGCATTCCTCTTAGTGGTTGACTATGTAGGAATGGAGAATCGGTTCCCTGGATTAGCAGTAGCAATCAAGGGAAGCCACTATACCGGTTCATCAATGTTCCTTTCATTAATGCTGATTGGGGCAACCCTTGGTGGATTATTCTATGGCTCAATCAATAAGGTATTAGGCTTTGGAACTGTTTACCTTGGTTTGGGCTTGATGGCGCTCTCAAACTTCTTATTCGCTTTTGCAAACGGGAACTTTGTAATGTTAGTCATCGGCTTGCTCCTCATTGGTTTCCCGCTTCAATTAGTTTCACCATTGATTTTCAACCTGTTGCCTGATTTGGCACCTGCTAAACGGCAACCACTTGTAACATCAATGGTCCTTATCGGGTTTAACTTTGGAGCATTCTTCTCACCAACCATCGCTGAATGGATGAACCGATTAATGGGACGTCCGCTTAGCGGGATGGATCTTGCTGCACCATTCCCAATCTATGGTGTAATGCTCATTGTTATTGCCTTAATTATTTTCTTTGCAACTCGTCGTTCAAAACAAGCTAACTAATATTTCAAAATTATTTGGAGGTTTTCATTATGCCAATTAAAAACGAAGCAATGTTAATTACTTACTCTGACTCAATGGGTAAAGACATCAAAGAAACTCATGAAGTATTAAAGAAGTACATCGGTGATGCCATCGGTGGTGTACACTTGCTCCCATTCTTCCCTTCAACTGGTGACCGCGGATTTGCTCCTTACCGTTATGATGTTGTTGACCCTGCTTTTGGTAACTGGGATGACGTTGAAGCATTAGGTGAAGATTACTACTTAATGTTTGACTTCATGATTAACCACATTTCCAAGAAGTCTGAAATGTACCAAGACTTCAAGAAGAAGCACGATGATTCTAAGTACAACGACTTCTTTATCCGTTGGGAAAAGTTCTGGGAAAAGGCTGGTAAAAACCGTCCAACCCAAGAAGATGTTGACTTAATCTACAAGCGGAAAGATAAGGCACCAAAGCAAGAAATCACTTTTGACGATGGTACAACTGAAAACTTATGGAACACATTTGGTGAAGAACAAATCGACATCAATGTTAAGAGTAAAGTTGCCAACGAATTCTTCAAGGAAACCTTAGTCGACATGGTTAAGCATGGGGCTGACATGATTCGTCTTGATGCCTTTGCTTATGCTATCAAGAAAGTTGGTACTAATGACTTCTTCGTTGAACCGGAAATTTGGGATCTTTTAAATGAAGTTCAAGATATCCTTGCTCCATATAAGGCAACAATCCTTCCAGAAATCCACGAACACTACACTATTCCACAAAAGATCTCTGAACATAACTTCTTCATCTACGACTTCACTTTACCAATGACTACTCTCTACACCCTCTACTCTGGTAAGACTAACCGCCTTGCTAAGTGGTTAAAGATGAGTCCAATGAAGCAATTCACTACCCTTGATACTCATGATGGTATCGGTGTTGTTGATGCTAAGGACATCTTAACTGATGACGAAATTGAATACGCATCAAACGAATTATACAAGGTTGGTGCCAACGTTAAGCGGAAGTACTCCAGTGCTGAATACAACAACCTAGATATTTACCAAATTAACTCTACTTACTACTCAGCACTAGGTGATGACGACAAGGCTTACCTCCTTTCTCGGGCATTCCAAATCTTTGCTCCTGGTATCCCAATGGTTTACTACGTTGGTTTACTTGCCGGTTCAAACGATCTTGAATTACTTGAAAAGACTAAGGAAGGTCGAAACATTAACCGTCACTACTACACCAAAGAAGAAGTAGCCAAGGAAGTTCAACGTCCAGTAGTTAAGAACCTCTTAGACTTACTTGCATGGCGGAACAAGTTTGCTGCCTTTGACCTTGACGGCTCAATTGATGTTGAAACCCCAACTGAAACCACAATTAAGATTACTCGTAAAGACAAGGATGGCAAGAACGTTGCCGTACTTGAAGCCGATGCAGCTAATAAGACATTCACTATCACTGCTAACGGCGAAAAAGTAATGGAACAAAAGTAGTCCTCTCCCTTAAAAATAATCTCTCTCAAAATAAATAAATTGAAATAGGTAACTTTCCTTTCCATTAACGCTTTATCTCTCAACAATAGTTACCTATTTCAATCTAAAAAAAACATCCACAATGCTTAATTGTGGGTGTTTTTCTTATTATTTAATTTTTAGTCTGTACATAACGCCTTAATTGCTTGCGCGTAAATCTCCATTGCCTTTTGCATGTCAGCTAACAGCCACTGCTCATTTGCTTGGTGCATATAGTCAGGAGTAGTTGGTAACATTCCCCCAAAAGCGACACAATTATTCATTGTCCGCGCAAACGTCGCGCCACCAGAAATTTGCGGCTGGGCAGCTGAATCACCCGTTTGTTCCTTATAAATCTTCATTAGCGTCTTAACAAGCGCGCTATCCTTAGGTACATATAACGGGGCCAGATAATCGAAGTGTACATATTCAAGATCGTACGGGGCAACCTTTTCACTTAGTTCTGCAATCAGCTTATCACGATCGACCGTAACAGGAATCCGTAAGTCGATTTGCATCCGGGTTTCCTTTTCATTTATCTCCAAACTAGAAATATTAAAGGTTAGATGACCGGATTCATCCTTGACGTCACCAAGCACATTGCTTCCCGTCGCATCTTCTTTAAATAGTTTGCCAATGAAATCTAATGGCTTAAAATCAAAAACTTCATCAAGGGCTATCGCCAATCGTAAGACAGCATTAGTTCCTTTGGGAGCCATCATTGCATGAACCGATTTACCGATAACTGTAATTGAATTGGCATCACTCGTATATTCAAACCCGTGCCTATCAAGGGCCGCCTTAACTTCATCTTGTCTTGGACCATCATAAACAGCACTATCAGGGACCGCATTAAACGCATTCTGCAAGCTAATCTTTAATTTATCAGTGCCGGGGCCGACAAGGTATGATTGTTGAAGACCCTTTTCAGCATAAATCAGCGGAAATTCCGCGTCTGGCGAGATACCGCTATCGATTGGCGCTTCTTTTTTATTATATTCGGCAATCCCACGCCATAAAATCTCTTCATCGGTACCATAAATAAAACGAATCCGTTGATTAAAATGATATCCTTGGTCCATCAAGGCCTTAACAGCAAATAAAGCTGCAATCCCCGGTCCCTTATCATCTTGAGCTCCTCGCCCATAAACGGCATTATCGACCACCATTCCTTTAAAAGGATCATGGTCCCATTTGCTAAGATCACCAGCTGGGACAGTGTCAAGGTGGCAAATCACTCCAAATACTTTTTCTCCGCTGCCGACTTCAGCGTACCCATAATAGCCGTCCGGATCTTCATAAGTCTTAAAACCGAGTTCATCACAAATCTTCATCATTTCATCCAATGCATTGCGGATTCCACGACCAAATGGTGCCCCCGCTTCGGCTGGTTGGTTATATGACGGAACCGCGATTAATCTTTCAAGTGTTTTAACTGCTGCTTGTTGGTCTTTTTCTGTAATAATTGTACTCATTAAAATTTCCTCCTACAATATCGCCGCAATACCTAAGAATAAGCAGGTGGCAATAAAAAGATAAATCATTAATTTAAGCATCCACTTCCACCAAATACCGACATTAATGTGGGCAATTGCTAAAGCACCCATCACAACTCCCGACGTCGGCGTTATTAAGTTAACCCAACCGGAAGCTGCCTGGTAAGCAGTGATTACTAAGCTGCCGGAAACATGCGCAAAGTGCCCCATCGGTCCGATAATGCCCATTGTAGCGGCTGCTAAGCCAGAAGTTGAAGGAATTAAGAACGACATTGGAATGTAGAAAATATAAGCCAAGATAATAAAGACACTCTGGGCTAACCCGTGTAACCCTAGTTCGCCCCAGTGAAGGACGGTTCCTGTAATCATCCCGTTATTCATGACAACTTGAATACCACGAGCAACAGCAACAATGATGGCCACACTTAAGAAATCGCCCATTCCAGACATAAAGGCCTCGATAAAGTCGCTTTCCTTCATGTGATAAACTGCCATGATTAAAACGGACATAAAAAGGAAGAGCATCGTAATTTCGTTGAAGTACCATGTCCCAAGTGGTGCCATGTCATGTCCTAGCAGATCACCAAGGAATGGAATCCCCGTTAGCCATTTTGTAAACTGATCAAAGAATGTCCAATGACTGTTAAGGTTTGTCCATGGAATTAATCCGAGAATCATTACGACAAAAGTAATTCCAAATAACCAAATGACCGTCTTTTGCCGACCAGTCATTTTATGGTCATCATTTGGATCGGCTTTGACCAAAAAGTGCTTCTCATCTTCGGCCCGTTGATTGTATACGAGAGACTTGGTGGGATCTTTTTCAATAACCGAAGCATAGTGGTAAACATATATAATACTAATCGTGATTGTAATAATTAATAATAATACCCGTGACCCTAATCCGTCACCTGGAGAGATGTTTAAGGTCTGAGAAGCAACGCCGGTCGCAAATGGGTTAACTGTCGAGGCAAGACAACCAACCTGACTACCAACCAGCGCAATTGCAACAGCAACGATTGAGTCAAAGCCGACTCCCATCATCACTGGAATCAATAATGGGTAAAAGGCAATTGTTTCTTCACCCATGCCATAAGTTGAACCGCCTAAAGCAAATAAAAGCATTAGAATCGGGATTAATTGTTTTTCACGTCCTTTATAATGGCGAACAATTGAGCCAATTCCTTCATTTAATGCATTAGTCTTATTAATAACGCCTAAGAACCCGCCGATAACTAGGATAAATAAGGAAACGGAAATCGCACCATCAGTCTTTTTATCGCCGACCATACCGATTACTGGGGCCATGAAAACGTCCCAAATTCCCTGTGGTTTACTCGTCACCGTCTTATAGGTTCCTGAAATAATATTGCCTGCCTTATCAGTCGCATATGTCCCTGCTGGAATAATCCACGTTAAAATTGCAATTAAAATAATAATTATGAATAAAATTGTAAACGCAGAGGGCATATGAAATCGATGCTTTTTCTTTGTTTGTGTTTCCTGCACAATAACCACCTCTTTGTAAAAATAATCACAGTTATATTTTAATTCAGTTTGAAAGCGGCTTCAACTCAATGATGTAATAAGTGTAATTTAGTAATAAAACAATGCTATAATTGCAGTGTAGTACAGAGCAAACTATTTTAAGGAGGAGACCATCTCATGGTAATGGATCCAAATAAGGCTCAAGACGTTTGGAAAGACGCTGGTGAGCACGTTCAATTTACTGTTTTAGAATTAAAACGGCAAGATCGAGAAAAAGAACAGGAAGCGATTAAAGAATTTGTCGATCGTTTCCAAGCAATCACACGGTCACTTCGTATTCGGGACAATAAGGGAAACCTCAAAGTTGCTCTTGGTTTTAGCAATGATGCCTGGGATTACCTTTTCCCAAATGCACCTAAGCCTAAGGAATTGGAAACTTACCAAACCTTAACTGGTCCGAAGTATAAAATGCCGGCTGCCGAGGGAGATATTTTCCTCCACATCCGTGCAAATGATGAAGCAGTTGTCTATGAGTTTATGGCCCAAATCATGTTATTTATCAAAGACATCACTAATGTCGTTGATGAAACAAAGGGGTTCCGTTACTTTGAAGGACGGGCTATCATTGGATTTATCGATGGAACTGAGAATCCTGAACCACAAGATGCTGCTGAATATGCAATTATCGGAGATGAAGATCCAACATTTGAAAATGGTTCATATGCGTTTGCACAAAAATGGCGCCACAATATGGATATTTGGAACAAATTGACGACTGAAGACCAAGAAAAAGCAGTTGGTCGGAAGAAATTTACAGATCTTGAACTTAGTGAGCAAGAAAAGTTTAAAAATGCTCACAATGTTGCTTCACAAGCAGAAATCGATGGTGTAGAACAAAAGATCGTGCGCATGAATGTCCCATACTCTGATCCTGCATCAGGCAATACTGGAACATTCTTTATCGGTTATTCACGGCATTGGGATGTTACGAAGACCATGCTTAAAAACATGCTTGAACAAAATGATTACTTATTAACTTTCTCTGACATTCTTGGCGGACAAGTATTCTTTATCCCCTCGCGACCAATGTTGGACCAAATTGCAGATGGTGAATTAAATTAATTATTGACAAAATAATTTTTACTTGATATATTTATTGCATCGAATTTTAGGAGGGATCATCCATTGAAGTTTTAATTCTACACAATTTAATGTATCGCTTACTGTGGATTAGCACGGGGAGATACTCTGGGTAGGATTAAATTCAATGACTGATCATAATGTAACTAGCGGTAGTTAATGTACCGTTAGTTTAAAGGTCTGCCCAGAGTGGTAGGCCTTTTTCTATTAATGTCTTTAGACCTA
>NZ_QORN01000037.1:0-53025 GCF_014830205.1 Limosilactobacillus walteri | reverse complement strand
CCAACAGAGCAACCGACAAGCCAACCGACTGCTCAACCAACAGAACAGCCGACTGAACAATCGACCACTACTAATTCCACAGTAGCAATTAATAGTGAGAAAAAGGATGATAACCAACTTAATGCCAACCCTCCTTTGACCGGTCAACAAGGGGAACAAGCTAAGGTGACGGTTAATGCTAGTCGTCAATTGGTAGATTCTCCGAAGGCGCAAGTCACTGTTCAGTCAACAGCAAAGCAAAACACCAAACAATTACCACAAACTGGTAATGAAAACTCGCGCGGATTAATTGCGATGGGCTTTGCTGGTATCTTATCTGCACTTGGTTTAACAAAGGTTAATAACAAGAAACGAAATAGTTAATGATAATTCTTCAAAAATAAGAAAGGGATCGTGATAGAAACCATTTATAATTTTTCACGTCTCTTGCAAATATAAAAAGGGTGCCAAAGCTCGGATAGTTTTCCAAGTTTTGGCGCCCTTATTTGCGTTCTGTGCTATTTGTGGCCTGACGCTTGAATTTTAGTTATTGATTAAGCTTGCCCACTTTTCTGCTACGCAATCAAACGAATACTTTTGCACGGATTGTTGAGTGTGGCTGGCATATTTCTTTACTAACGCGGGCTTTGCCAATAAGCGGGATAAGCTCTGATACAATGCTTCTTGGTCGTTTGCCGGAATTAGTTCGCCACTGACATGGTCATCGATGATTTCAGCAGGGCCATAATTAATATCGTAGCTAATAGCAGGACATCCATGACCCTGTGCTTCAAGCAGGGCCATGGCAAACCCTTCGTAATGACTTGTCAGAATTTCTGCCTGTGCTTGCTCATATACAGTGTGGAGATTATCGTGATAGCCAGCAAAATGAATATAATCTTCTGCTTGTTGGTGTTTAACGAGTGCTTTGAGAGCCTTTGCAGTTTGGTATTGATTCCAGCTGTCCTCATATCCGTAAATATCGAGCGTTACTTGTGGAAAGAACTGATGCAAATGGGTGACTGTGTTGATAATATGATCAAGCTGCTTAATCTTTGACAGTCGAGCAACGGCAATAAACTTACCTGCTTTCCGTTTGTTAAATGGTACTTTCATTGATAGTTCCCCAGCGGATAAGTAGGTCACGGAGATTCCGTAACTATGACTGGTGTGAAAACGGCGACTAGCATCGTCAGCTTCACGCTGGGTTGCTGAAATCAAGCCGGTAAGCTGGCCTGTAGCAAGCATAGTGGTAATAGGCTGATAGATTGCGGAGATTGGTCCGTTACTTTGTCCATCATCAGTAAAAGCAGAGTGAAATACTTGATAACGTCTTGCTGGACGAGTCATTAGGGCAAAAGCTTTCAAAGCAATATTTGACCGGTCACTAATCAAGATCGCTTGAGGATTATCGGTGACAAGGCTATCTAGGAAGTGGGCGCGGAGTTCAGCTTCATTATCAAATTGCCATTCTTTTCCCTGATCGGCTAACTGGATAAGGGTGAGAATCGGCACATTGCCATCACCGCCCCGATAGTGGTAGCTAAGTTTAATTTGTCCTTGGCTGTCATAATATTGGCGTACCACAAGCCGTCCTTTATCCTCAAAATATTCAGTGTAAGTCCGACAACCTTGATCATAAAAATCACGGCGGTCTGTAAAGCCATACTGGTCAAGATAATCAATGTAATAAAGCCGATTATTGCGCATATTGATCCGTACACGGATTTTGTTGTTATGAATGGCACAATTATCTTTGATCTGCCAGCCTAACACATTTAGTTCACGGTGGATTATTTGCTGATCGATTGCAGGATCAGAATGGTAGGGGAGCTGCTGATAGTGCTGAAAGAGATTGACCACCCTTCCAGTCACATTGAGTTTTTCTTCCACCGCCTGATGATCAAAGTTATAAAGCATCGTGAGGATGGTTGCTGGTGCCCGGAGATGGTCAAAAATTCGTAATCGTTTGACTTGGGCAAGTTCAATCGCAGAAGTCTGAAGATCTTGGCGACTAGTGATAAAGTAGTTCATAATTAAAATCCTTTGTTAGTATTTAAAGATGCTGAGCTTTAGTTCTTTACTAATTAATTCCAGAAGGGCAAGACCAGCAACGCTATTACCAGCATAGTCTAATGCCGGACTGAAGATGCCGATTCCGTAATGGTTGGGAGCGGCTGCTACAAGTCCGCCGCCGACTCCGCTCTTGGTCGGCACCCCAATTTTGACCGAGTAGGTCCCCGATTCATTATAAAGACCAGTTGTCATCATGACTGATTTGGTATATGTAGCAGCAGCACTAGAAATGATCCGTTTTCCATTCCAAGGGGCGACCCCATCATTAGCAAGAACCGCTCCCAGGTTAGCCAAACTCTCGCAGGTGACCATCATCGAGCACTGCTTGAAGTAGGTTTCAAGACTGAGTGTGACGTCATTATTAAGGGCGCCCTTAGCTTTAAGGTAATAGGCAAGAGAACGGTTCATGTCGCCAGTACGGAGTTCGGATTGATAGATGCCTTCATCAAGCGTAATTTCCGAATCATTGCAAATTTTACGGGTAAAATCAAGAATTTGTTCAAAGGGGGTCTGATCATCTTGGACTTCAATTAATGAAGAAATTAAAATCGCCCCGCTATTAATAAAAGCATTGAGCGGGTGGATTTCTTTGGTGATTTCCATATTAAGAATTGTGTCAAAAGGAAAGCCGGTTTGCCGCGTGCCTACTTGGGCTTCCACCGCGGTAAGCCCTAATCGTTCAATTGCATAGAGAAGGGTGATAACTTTAGAAACACTCTCAATAGCAAAGCGAACCTGGGAGGCACCAGCCTGACATTGCTTGTCATTAGTCACGTCAAATAAGTAGATACCTAATTGATAAGGGTCAACTTTTGCTAACCCGGGGATATAGGTCGCAACTTGTCCTTCATCGATCTTATCCCAGCATTCTTGAATTGCATCGTTAAGATTCATCATAATCTCCTCCTGCTTTTGATTATTATATTTTATTATAGCCGACCTTTGTGGGAACGATTAACGATTCGGCTAAATAATACAGGATAAATTTCTGTATTTGTCAGGTATCAAAAAGGAAAAATGATAATCGATTTATGGGAGTGGCTGTTAATTGACAAGAAAGACATAATGAATAGATAATAAAAATAGCTTATAAAAAATTATTTATAAAAGATGGAGGAGGTATTCCTATGGCTGGGTTGTATGGTAAGAAAAATAAAGAGGAACGGGATTTTCTTGATCCGATTTTTGGTTCAACGACATCAGACCACCAATTACCAAAATATAAGTTAAATGATGAACCAGTTGAACCACGGATTGCCTATCGGATTGTGAAGGACCAGCTGCTAGATGAAGGAAATGCGCGTGAAAATTTAGCAACCTTTTGTCAAACATATATGGAGCCGGAAGCTGATAAAATCATGGCTGAAACCATGGATAAGAATGCGATTGATAAGTCTGAATATCCGCGGACGGCGGAGCTAGAAAACCGTTGTGTGAATATTATTGCTGATCTTTGGCATGCGCAGCCCAATGAGGAGTATATGGGAACATCGACGGTAGGGTCATCAGAAGGTTGTATGCTTGGCGGGCTAGCGATGAAGTTTGCCTGGCGGCAGCGGGCAGAAAAATTAGGATTAGACATTAATGCCCACAAGCCCAATTTGGTAATTTCATCGGGTTATCAAGTCTGCTGGGAAAAATTTGCTACTTATTTTGACATTGAATTGCGAACAGTACCAATGGATGAGCAGCACCAATCTTTGAACATGGATAAGGTAATGGATTATGTCGATGAATATACGATTGGCATTGTCGGGATTATGGGGATTACCTATACTGGTCGTTATGATGATATTGCTAAGCTTAATGACCTAGTCGAAGAATATAATCAGACCACCCCTTATAAGGTATATATTCATGTTGATGCGGCTTCCGGTGGCTTTTATGCGCCGTTCATGGACCCGCAGATTAAGTGGGACTTTCGGTTGAAAAATGTTGTCTCAATTAACTCGTCTGGTCATAAATATGGGCTGGTCTATCCGGGGATTGGTTGGATCCTATGGCGGGATAAGAAGTTTTTGCCTAAGAAGTTGATTTTTAAAGTTAGTTACCTTGGTGGCGAATTACCGACAATGGCGATTAACTTTTCTCGTAGTGCTTCGCAGATTATTGGGCAATACTATAATTTTGTGCGGTTCGGCTTTAAAGGTTACCGAGAGATCCAACGGCGGACACATAATGTTGCTCGCTATTTGGCTACAGAGATTGCAAAACTTGGCTATTTTGAGATTGTTAACGATGGTGCCCACTTGCCAATTGTTTGCTATAAACTGAAAAAAGACGATCAACGCCAATGGAATCTTTATGACCTTGCTGACCGCTTACGGATGAAGGGGTGGCAGGTACCAGCATACCCCTTGCCAAAAGACCTTGATAAGATTGAAGTCCAACGGATAGTTTGTCGGGCTGACCTTGGAATGAATATGGCGTGTGACTTTATTGAAGATATGAAGCAATCAATCAATGAATTAAATAAGAGCCACCTTGTTGCCCATCCAACACATATACTAAAAAAGTATGGTTTTACCCATTAATTAAAGAAAAGATCCAAATATTTCGGAAATCCGAATATTTGGATCTTTTTGGTTAGTGTCGCGTAATTAATCGTTTTCGATACGTTTTAATTCTAACAAGCTGCCAGTGTATGCATCAGCAACGAATTCATATTCAACTTTTTCGCCATCTTCTAATCGGGAAATCCCGCCTTCATAGGCATCAGTCTTAACTGCAAAACGTTGAAAAGGAATTGCCTTATCGTTAATCCAACTACCAGTAACTGCTCCTTCGCTGGCAAAGTCATTTTTGACTAGCTTTAAAATACGATCAGCAGATACTTGACGATTTCCAAATAATTTACCAGCAATAAAACCAGCAATACCTGAAGCTCCAAGCGTAACTGGAATTATCCATGGATTAAGGGAGTTATTACTTGCATTCATATGATTGCTTCCTTCACTATTTTATTCGTTCCTAACTTTTTTACTTATTTTATCATTTTTAATTCTCAAAAGCCAAACATCTAATCTTCACAAGCAGATTACTTACAATTGATAAGAAGCATGGTATAATGTTGCTAAAATTATTTGGGGATGAGAACTTATGGAAAGATTACCACAACTAAACGAAGACCAGTTAGTAAAAACAATCGGAACAGGCAAAGTCGTCCTCTTTTTTACAGCGGACTGGTGTCCTGATTGCCGCTTTATTAAACCGGCGATGCCTGAAATTGAACAAGATTTTAGTGATTATACTTTTTATCAGGTTGATCGCGATGAAAATATTGATCTTGCTGCTGAGCTAAATGTTTTTGGGATTCCAAGCTTTATTGTCTACGATAACGGTAAAGAAATTGGCCGTTTTGTCAATAAAGACCGGAAAACAAAGCAACAAGTAGAAGATTTTTTGCGTAATTTGAAGTAAAATAGAATAGCTGTGAATAATTTGATAAAGGGACTGTATTTTTCAGCCTCCTTTATTGCTTTAAAATATGTTTTTCACGGTCTTCTTTTTGTGTCATAATATTAGACGGTAGATATTATATTAGAGAGAGGAATATTTGATGTTAATTTCAAGTTATAATCCCAAGGAATTAGGTGACATTTTAGTTGTCATTACCGCGCCTGATGCGGAAAATCAAGATACAAAGATTGCTGATGACGTAGCCCAAATTACATCAGAAAATGGCGACTTGCTTGGCTATAATTTTATGAATGCCAGCAAGATTTTACCAGAATTAACAAGTGAAAACGGTCAGGTCTTTTTAAATCCTACCCAAGTAGAAAAGTTAAATACAAAACTTAAAGAAGCGGGTTTTGATAAATTTTTAACAGCAGACGAAGAACCTAAGTTTGTGGTTGGTTATGTCGAAAAGATTACTGACCACCCTAAGTCTGACCACTTAAAGGTAACCCAAACGCGGATTGCTGCGGATAAGACCGTTCAAATTGTCTGTGGTTCACCCAATGTTGCCGAAGGAATCAAGGTTGTAGTTGCTCGTCCAGGAGCAATGATGCCTGATGGCAAGATTATTTGGCCTGGGCAATTAATGGGCGTTGATAGTGATGGTATGCTTTGTGGTTTCCGTGAGCTACGCATTAAGAACGCTCCTGACGAAAAAGGGTTGTTTATTATTCCTGATGAATGGCAGGAAGTCGGCGAGGCAGTTGACTTTGCTAAGGCGGATACTTTCTTCCCAGAAAAATAGCCCCAGCCGCTGATTTATCAGTGCGGTAATTATCAAGATTATATACTAAAGAGGCTGCGTTAATTTTCAGCCCCGATCATCATATTTTATTTTAAATTGAATTGTTGAAAGGAATTGGATTGATGGAACAAAAGACGTATTACTTTGTTGGCATTAAAGGGACTGGGATGGCCTCTTTAGCACGTATCCTTCATGATAAAGGACACCGAGTACTAGGTTCAGACATTGAAAAAGAAACATTTACACAAGCGCCATTACTACAGGCGGGAATTAAGATTTTACCATTTGATCCAGCTAACTTAGAATCAGGAATGATCGTTATTCAAGGAAATGCCTTTGACGATGATCACCCAGAGATTAAACGAGCACATGAATTAGGTCTCCAAATTTTAAGTTATCCTGAAGCTGTAGAAAAAGAAGTAAAAAACCATACCAGTATTGGGATTGCAGGGGCGCATGGCAAGACTAGCACAACAGCGCTCTTATCCCATGTACTAGCGGCAGTTGAGCCAACGAGCTACCTAATCGGTGACGGAGTTGGTAAGGGTAACGCGGATGCTCGTTTCTTTGTTTTTGAAGCTGATGAGTACCGTGACCACTTCCTTGCTTATCACCCGGATTACGCGATCATGACCAATATTGATTTTGACCATCCAGATTACTTTAAAGATATTAATGATGTTCGGGATTCATTTGAGACGTATGGCAAGCAAGTGCAACGAGCAATTTTTGCCTGGGGTGATGATCAGAACCTTCGTCAATTAAACGTTGACGTTCCTGTTTACTACTATGGAACAAACCCAGACGATGACTTTCGAGCTGAAAATATTCAACGAACACCAGCCGGTTCAACTTATGATGCATATTTCCGCGACCAAAAGCTGGGAACTTTTACTATCCACCTATATGGAGAACATAGCGTCTTGAATAGTTTGGCAGTTCTTGCCGTTGCTTACATGGAACATATGAATATGGATGAGATCAAGCAAGAGCTAGCTAACTTCAGCGGTGTTAAGCGTCGGTTTAGCGAGAGTGATATTGCTGATATGACGATTATTGATGACTATGCTCACCATCCAAGCGAGATTAAGGCGACAATTGATGCTGCTCGGCAAAAATACCCAGACCGACAGATTATCACCGTCTTTCAACCACATACTTATTCTCGTTTGGCAGCATATATTGATGGTTTTGCCAAGTCATTAAGTCGGGCTGACAAAACTTTTGTAACCCCTATCTTTGGTTCAATTCGTGAAAATGCCGGAAATGTTTCCAGTGCTGACTTAGAGCAACGGATTGATGGTAGTGAGGGGATTGATATGGATACGCTTGATAAGCTCCTTCAATACCATAATGCTGTAGTCGTATTTATGGGTGCAGGCGATGTTGAAAAGTACGAAGATAAGTACAAAGAATTGTTAAAATAATTAAAGATTTACTTGATTGGAATGGTAGCATTTGCTACCATTTTTGTAATAGTCAAATAAAGTCAAACTAAATATAGAAAGAGGGAGTCTTGATGAATAACTTTTCTCAAGAGCCAGGACGGCGGGTTGTTACCGATGCGGCTGGCTTGAATAGTTTCTTGACCCGGATGTACGGTAATATGACGCTTGCTGTTCTTGTATCAGCTTTTAGTGCTTACTTGACCATGGGTGTTTTCCGAGCCGCGGTCTTTGGATTCTTTAGTGCCCACCCAGCAATGGTCTGGATTATTTTACTCTTACCGATTGCCTTATCGATGGGAGTTAGTTTTAGCGCTACCCGTAATCCCGTTGGTAGTTTTATTATGTTAATGCTGGTAGCGGTAATATACGGGGTTGAGTTTGCAATTATTGCAGGCGTATACTCTGGTGCAAGTATTGCTTCTGCCTTTGTATCTTCGGCAGCAGTATTTGTAACAATGGCATTATACGGGACGTTTACTAAGCGTGATTTGAGTAAGTTTGGTGCTCACGCAATGGCTGCCTTGGTAGCATTGATGATCGCTTACTTGATCAATATGTTCTTGCAAAGTCCTGCTATTGCTTACATCTTCTCTTTCATTGCCGTTATTATCTTTACGGTTTTGACCGGATGGGATGCTCAAAAGATGAAGCAAATTTACATTAACTATGGGGATCAAGTTTCTGTCACCGGTTTAGCAGTCTTAGGTGCATTGCAATTGTACTTAGACTTCGTAAACCTATTTATCTCACTTCTCCAAATCTTTGGAATGAGTGACCGTAACTAAATAAAATAAGCGATCAGGCTTTGGGCTTGGTCGCTTATTTTATTCGGCGTTGTTTACTTTTGAATAACTGTAGGTAATACGAGCTATCAGTGACTAAGATTAAGAAAGTAGCAATCCAGATAGTTTTCATCCGGAAAAATGGCAGAAGCTGGGCAGAAATAATTGCCCCAATAGTAAAACAGACCACAATTGTAAAGTAGTTGAGGGCAACAGTTCGTTGGGTCCGGTCATGGTGAAAATAATATTCACTCCAAGCAACAGCAGCTTTTTTAACACTTCCGCTAGTGAAGACACTGTTATAACCTAGGCCTTCAATCTTACTAAAAGCAGCACTTTGCATTGCTAGTCCAAATGACACCGCAGGCACCATAATATAATCTGGAAAATCATCAGGAAGTAAGCCGATAATGGCGCCAACGATCAAAATCGGCAGGAGGCATACAACCCGCCAGTAATCTGTTTTTAAATGTGCATGGAGGATGCTAACCATTGCAAGCCCGATAATAAAGGCGATTAATGATCCTAAACGGTCGACAACGCCGAGAAAATTATGATTTGCTAGCGCGGCACTAAGGAAAATAATATTACCGGTTTGGGCAGCAGCCATGGTTCGTCCACACTTAATGTATGTAAATGCATCAATAAAGCCGCCGCTAAAAGTAAGCAGGAGGGCAAATAAGCGTGCTTCGGCTGGTTTTTGATAATTAATTAACTTATCCATAAAGTTCACTTCCAAGATAATGGCATTTATTTATAATTATAGCTTAATCTTTAGTCAAGTAACTAAACCATTGCGGCATTCTTTGGTACAATTACTATTAGCGATAGAAGGGCGGGAATTAAATGACAAAACAATTACTATTAATTGACGGAAATAGCATTGTTTTCCGAGCATTTTTTGCAATGCATAATCAGATGGATAAATTTACAAATAAGGACGGCTTGCACACAGCAGCTATCTATGGATTTAAGCTCATGCTTGATCATGTCTTACAAAACTTTAAGCCAGACGCAGCCCTCGTAGCATTTGATGCGGGGAAAGTAACGTTTCGGACAAAGATGTATGACGAATACAAGGGCGGTCGAAATAAAACGCCTAATGAGTTAACAGAACAAATTCCTTATGTGCGGGAATTAATTAAAGATTCGGGATTACATAGCTATGAGTTGGCTAATTACGAAGCAGACGACATTATTGGGACGTTAGCTAAGCAGGCTGACAATGCAGGTTACAAGACTTTGATTGTAACTGGTGACCGCGACTTGACCCAGTTAGCGAGCGAACATACGACAGTTGCTGTTACCCATAAGGGGGTTACTGATACTGAGCACTACACCCCAGCTCATGTTGAAGAAAAATTAGGGATTACGACACGCCAGATTATTGATATGAAGGCATTAATGGGTGATTCATCAGATAATTATCCAGGGGTTACAAAGATTGGTGAAAAGACAGCATTAAAGCTGGTAAAGCAATTTGGTTCTGTTGAAGAGCTATATGACCGGATTGATGAATTAAAGAAGAGCAAGATGAAAGAGCACCTGATTGAAGATGAAGCGATCGCTCGAGAATGTAAGACGTTAGCGACGATTCTGCAGGATGCTCCGATTAAGATTGATTTAGCCGATTTGACATATACAGGTCCGCAAAATGATGAATTAATTAAGTTTTACCAACAAATGGACTTTAAATCATTCTTGAAAAAGATGGACGCTGATGTAGCTGGTGAAGAAGATGATGCCCAGGTTGCGCCAGTTGAATATACGGTTTTAACAAAGGCTAATTTAAACGAATTAAACCAATTAAGAGATGAAGTGAGTTTCTATCTTGAGATGCCAGAAGCTAATTATCATACTTCACCATTTGCCGGCTTTGTGGTTGGTAAAGATGGGCACTGGTTTGCTAGTCGGGAGATGGACCTGCTTAAAGAAGCACCATTGAAGGAGCTGTTAACAAGCACGAAAATTAAAAAGAATGTTTTTAATGCTAAAGCCCAAATTATTGGTCTTCATCGATTAGGGATTAACCTCGAAAACATTGATTTTGATCTCTTGCTTGCCTCCTATCTCCTTAATACTAACGATAATAGTAATGACCTTGGTCAAGTTGCCCATGAGCATGATTATGATGATGTGCAGACAGATGAAGAAGTTTATGGCAAGGGGGCAAAACGGGCGGTACCGGATGACGATGAAGTCTTCTTCAGTCATCTTGCTAATAAGGCTCGTGCGATTGAAAACTTGCGAACAAATCTTTTTGCCAAACTTAATGAAAATGAGCAGATGCCCCTTTATACGGAAATTGAATTGCCATTAGCACGGGTCCTCGCTAAGATGGAGATTACCGGAATCCGTGTTGATGCACAGACGCTTAAAGATATGGGCAGCAAGTTGACAGAACGCCTATCGGAAATTGAGAGTCAGATCTACCAAGAAGCGGGAGAAGAATTCAATATTAATTCGACCAAACAGTTAGGACACATCCTGTTTGAAAAGCTTAAGCTGCCGGTTATCAAAAAGACCAAGACCGGCTATTCGACGGCGGTCGATGTATTAGAAAAATTAGCAGATAAGTCCCCGATTGTAGAACAGATTCTGGAATACCGCCAAATTGCCAAACTTCAATCTACTTATATTACGGGCTTATTGAAAGTGATTCATTCTAGTGATCAGAAGATTCATACTCGCTACTTGCAAACCTTGACACAGACGGGACGGTTATCATCTGTTGACCCTAATCTTCAGAATATTCCGGTTCGGTTACCAGAGGGGCGGTTGATCCGTAAGGCATTTGTGCCAAGTCATGAAGGATGGCAAATCTTTTCATCGGATTATTCACAGGTTGAATTACGAGTTCTCGCCCATATTACTGGGGATAAGAACCTTCAAGAAGACTTTAAAAATGGTGAGGATATCCATGCAAGTACCGCCCGCCGGATATTCCATCTTGGACCGGATGCCGAGATTGACCGTAATATGCGGCGCCGGGCAAAGGCAGTTAATTTTGGAATCGTCTATGGAATTAGTGATTACGGTCTTGCGCAACGGATTCATGTGAGCCGGGCAGAAGCGCATGAGTTTATTCAAAATTACTTCCACGAATTTCCGGGAGTTAAAAAATATATCAATGATACGATTGAGTTTGCTAGAAAGAACGGGTATGTTGAGACAATTACCCACCGGCGTCGGTACCTGCCGGATATTCATGCGAAAAGTTTTAGTAAACGGTCATTTGCAGAAAGAACGGCAATGAATACGCCAATTCAGGGAAGCGCGGCTGATATTATTAAAATCGCAATGATTCGGATGCAAGATGAACTAGTAAAACGGCATTTAAAGGCCAAAATGCTCTTGCAGATCCATGATGAATTAGTTTTTGAAGCACCAAAAGAAGAAATACCAGTATTGTCTGAGCTGGTCCCGAAAGTAATGGATTCAGCCGTCAAGCTTGATGTCCCGTTGAAAGTGGATAGCAAGTACGGTGACACATGGTATGACTTAAAGAAGTAGGAGGCGGTCAGATGCCAGAACTACCAGAAGTTGAAACTGTCCGTCGCGGCTTAATGAAAATTGCTGCTGGACGAAAGATTAATGCGATTGATGTCTACTATGGGAAAACGATTACTAACGATGTCGAAGAATTTCGTCAGGCATTGATTGGCCAGACGATTGAAAAAGTTGATCGGCGCGGGAAATATTTACTTTTCCGCTTTACTAATAATCTAACAATGGTTTCGCATTTGCGAATGGAAGGAAAGTATTATAACCAGCCAGTTGGCAGCTCAGTTGATAAGCATACTCATGTTGTATTTGAATTTACGGATGGCACTGAGCTTTGTTACCAAGATACCCGTAAGTTTGGGCGGATGACTTTAGTAAGAACTGGACAGGAAATGACTGTTGGCGGTTTAAAGACCATTGGTCCAGAACCGACTGCGGCAACATTTACGCTTGATTTCTTTAAGAATGAATTAAGAAAAAGCCGTGGAAAGATCAAGCCGTTCTTACTTAACCAACGCCACGTGGCAGGTTTGGGTAATATCTACGTGGATGAGGTTTTATGGATGACTGGCATAAATCCTGAGCAGCCAGCTAATACCTTGACTGATGAAGAAGTTGCTGCTTTACGCAAGAATATTATTAGCGAACTGGCAACTGCAATTAAGTATAAGGGGACCACGGTTCATAGCTTTACTAATGCCTTTGGAAATGCGGGAGCCTTTCAAGACCGGTTGAATGCATATGGTCATGCTGGTGAAGAATGTCCGCGGTGTGGAACAAAGTTAGTAAAAATCAAGGTTGCCGAACGTGGCACCACCTTCTGTCCTCATTGTCAACCGCTAAAGGAATAGGAAAATGACAAAAATAATTGGTTTAACTGGTGGGATTGCAACTGGAAAGACAACGGTTAGTACAATCTTACGACAAGCCGGAATTCCGGTTATTGATGCGGACCAAGTTGCCCGCCGAGTTCAAATGCCTGATTCTATCGGTCTTACACGGATCGTAAAAGCATTCGGTCCAGATGTTCTTTTACCGACTGGGGACCTCAATCGTCCAGCTTTAGCTAAGATTGTTTTTAATGACCAACAAGCCCGACAAAAACTTAATGACATTCTTCAACCATTGATCTGGGATGAGATTTTTGCCCAGGTAACAGCCTTAAAAAAACAACAAATTCCATTAATAGTGCTTGATGTTCCACTCTTGTTTGAACAACATTATGATGAAGAATGTGATCAGGTGGTGGTTGTTTATACGACTCCGCAAATTCAGCTTGAGCGGTTAATGGCTCGTGATCATTCTTCTGAAAAGGCGGCACGAGCACGAATTGCTGCCCAGATGCCGTTAACAACCAAAATAGCGCGTGCTGACTATCAAATTAATAACGATGGCGATCAGGTTGCCTTGCAAAAACAGGTTGCATCCTTAATAAATCAGCTAAAAAGCAAGTAAAATATGATAAAATAAAGTACTTATACTAAAAAGGAGGGGGACGCATTGCGCTGTCCGCATTGTCACAAAAACGGGTCACGAGTTGTCGATAGCCGGCCAAGCGAAGATGGCAGCTTTATTCGTCGTCGTCGTGAGTGTATTCATTGTGGCTTTCGTTTTACAACCTTTGAACGGTACGAGGAAACACCTTTACTTGTAATAAAAAAGGACGGGACAAGACAGGAGTTCAGTCGCCAAAAGATCTTAAATGGAATTGTCAGATCTGCTGAAAAACGACCTGTCAGCATGGAACGTTTAACAAAAATTACAGATAAAGTTGAGAAACAAGTTCGTAGTATTGGGGAAAGCGAAGTTTCAAGTCAAATTATCGGTAAATTTGTGATGAATGAATTAAAAAACGTTGATGAAATTGCTTATATTCGTTTTGCGAGTGTTTACCGCCAATTCAAAGATGTCGATGCTTTTATGAATGAGCTTGAATCAATGGTAAAGGCGGAACATAAAAAATAAAAAGAGGGGGCTGTAAAATGACTGTTGCAACAACTCTTGACCCACAAGCAGGGTATGTTGTTACTGCTAGTCCATCATTTATTGAGTTTAACGATCAAACATTTGCGGCATTTTATCAGCCAATCCTTGGGCCGGTTGCCTTTAGTCTTTTTTATGCTTTAAAGGCCCGGTTGCGATCACGCCCCACGCTGGCCAGCCGAGTGATGCAAAGTGAGTTGTTAGCACAGCTTAATACTGGCGGCCGTCAAGTTATAGAGGCATTGCATCGGTTAGAGGCTGTTGGCTTAGTTCAAACCTATTTTCAACATGATGAGGTTGGGGATGTTTATGTCTATGAATTACAATCAACGCTCTCGCCGGAGAAATTTATTGCTGACAATTTATTAAGCATCCTTTTGCTTGAAGAAATCGGTGAAAATGCTTTTGATCAGTTGGTTGCCCAGAGCCGGCAATTTAAATTGGTATCTACTAATACCGTCTTAACGAATATTAGTCACCATTTTTTTGATGAATTTCATGTTAATTCACGATCTATTACAACCACCCCCGAGGCCATTGCGAATGCTCGTAAACAGACATCAGTCGAAAAGCAACCGTCATTAACTACTGATATGGCTGATGATTTTGATTGGTCGACGTTGATGAGTTTACTTGCCAACCAGCCAATTGTCAGTACTGACTTGGAGCATAATCGTGAATTGATTCTTGTTGAACACCAATTATACGGAATTGATGAACCAACAATGAAAAAATTGATTTTACGTTCAATCAATCTTAAAGACAATCATTTTGATTCGCAAAAATTTAAACGCATTGTTGCCTCGACTTATAATGTGGTCTACACGCAACCAGCAAAAGTAGCAGAAAAAGACAATCCACCAGTCGATAAAGCTGATGGTCAATTGACAAGCAAGGACCGCCAACTTTTAAATACGGCTAAGGAATATGCACCAATCGAGTTTCTCCAAGACTTAAAAGCGCAGATTGGTGGTTATGTGACTTCGGGTGAGCGCCATATCTTGACTCGGTTAGTCGAAGAAGACAAACTGCAACGAGATGCAATTAATATTTTAACGTGGTACGTCATTGGCGACCGTGGCAATTCTACCCTGAGTGCTAATTTTGTCGATGCCATTGCAAATAATTGGCTCCGTAACGGGATTGTAACGGGGAGCCAAGCCCTCATTCAGTTGAAAAACTTTAACAAGCAATCGCAAGAAAAGAAAAAGCAGCCAGTAGCAAAGAAAAAGAATTGGCGGAAAACAATTAATGAGCCAATGCCGGAATGGAGCAAGAAAAAGGAAAGCGAGCTGATGAAGAAAGCTTCCTCGCAAGAAATTACTAAGCTCCGCGAGCGGATTGCCAATCGTAAGAAAAAACAATAAAAAGGAGGCGGCAACGATGCAATCACTTAATAAAACTCTGCAAGAACTAATGCGTGGGCAAAATATTGCTGGTAATATTCAGCAGACTATGAATCAAGTTTATGCAGATAAAGATGTTCAAACTTTTTTAAACAATAATCGTGATCGCCTTAGTAAAGAAGCAATAAAACGGGGAGAATCAAAACTTTACGAATTTTTCCACGAAAAGCAGCTGATCAAAAAGGGTGTGCCGACCGTAGCTCCTGGATATTCTCCCCAGCTAATAATTAGTGCTGGGCAGATTGATGTTACCTATGTTCCGACAAAACAATTAATAGAACAACAACGCCAACGTCATATTCAGCGACTGGTAAGTTCAATTAACATGCCAAAATTTATAAAAAATGCATCTTATGATGATTACTATTTAAATGAGGACACCCAGACCGATACACGAACAAGGGCAATTCAGGCGGCAATGGATTTTACTGATAATTATCATAAAGACCAGTTTCAGCCTGGCTTATATCTTTACGGAAAATTCGGTGTTGGTAAAACATACCTGCTTGGCGCCATTGCTAATGAGTTAGCTAAGGCCAAAGGAGTAGCAACGACAATGGTTCACTTCCCTAGCTTTGCCGTTGAGATGCGAAATTCGATTAAGCAGAATAGCACAGGTCAAAAATTAGATGCTATCAAACGGGCACCGGTATTAATGCTGGATGACATTGGTGCCAGCGCAATGTCGACCTGGGTACGTGATGATATTCTTGGCGTTATTTTAGAGTATCGAATGCAAGAAGAATTGCCGACTTTCTTTAGTTCTAATTTCTCAATGAACGAGTTGCAGGACAATCATCTTGCAATAAACTCTCAGGGAGATAATGAGCCGTTAAAAGCCGCAAGAATAATGGAACGAATTAAGTTCTTATCTCGTGAAATTGAAATGGAAGGGAAAAACTTGCGGGAAAAGGGATAAACTCCTTGACATTAAATTGGTTATTTAGTAAGCTAGTAAACGTTGAAAGAAAAAGCAGAAGCACCCGCTTCTCGCCTAGGTGATATCGATCGCCGGGCTGACGAGATGAATGATGATTAGAACTATTACTATATAGTCATTATTATGAAGCGGGGTACATTTGTGCCTCGCTTTTTTGCTTGATCTTTCGCTAAAAAAATTGGAGGTGCGTTGCCATAGCACAAGATATGATTGTCAATAACGGTATTCGTGCACGTGAAGTGCGGTTAATCGGTCAAAACGGTGAACAATTAGGCATTAAGTCTAAGCGAGAAGCACTACAGTTAGCAGAAGAGGCTAACCTTGACCTAGTATTAGTTGCACCTAAGGCACGCCCAGCTGTTGCCCGCATTATGGATTACGGGAAGTACCGTTTCGAGATGCAAAAGAAAGAGCGTGAAGCTCGTAAGAAGCAAAAGACGATAACGGTTAAGGAAATTCGCCTTAGTCCATCAATCGATACCAACGACTTTAATGTTAAATTAAAGCGTGTTCGTAAGTTTATCGAAAAGGGTGACAAGGTGCGGATTTCACTACGTTTCCGTGGTCGTGCTATCACACATAAGGATATCGGTCGTGACATGATTGAACGAATGGCTGAAGAAACTTCAGACATTGCCACTGTTGTCCAACGTCCGAAGATGGAAGGGCGGAGTATTTTCTTGACTCTTGCCCCAGCTGCTGATAAAGCAAAAAATTAATTTAAGAAGGTAGGAATTAGTTATGCCAAAGATGAAGAGTAACCGTGCTGCTGCAAAGCGTTTTAAGCGTACAGCTAATGGTGGTTTCAAGAGTGGTAACTCATTTACCAGTCACCGTTTCCACGGTAAGACTAAGAAGCAACGTCGTCAATTACGTGGTTTGAGCATGATGGACAAGACCAACGTAAAGCGTTACAAGAAGTTATTACCATTTAAGTAAACTTCAGAAAAATAACTATTTAAGATACGTAGGAGGATTTCAACATGCGAGTTAAAGGTGGAACTGTTACGCGTGCACGTCGCAAGCGCATTATGAAGTTAGCAAAGGGTTACCGTGGTTCAAAGCACCGTCTTTTTAAGACTGCTAAAGACCAAGTAATGAAGAGTTACACTTACGCTTTCCGTGATCGTAAGGTCAACAAGCGTAAGTTCCGTGAACTCTGGATTGCACGGATTAACGCTGCTGCACGTATGAATGATATTAGTTACAGTAAGTTAATGCACGGTTTAAAGCTTGCTAACATCGATATTAACCGGAAGATGTTGGCTGATTTAGCTGTTAACGATGCTGATGCATTTAAGGCACTCGTTGACGAAGCTAAGAAAGCTCTTAACTAAGCCTAAATACTATTTGACCGCTTGTGGTGCGTATGCATGATGAGTGGTCTTTTTTTAGTTGCGTTCCTGTTAAGACACAGGATATAATTAAATACTAGAACATTTAGTCGGGGGTAACCGATTATAATAAAATTTTGATGAGGTGCAGCTTTGCTAGAGATATTTAAACCAACATGGATGGTCAATACAATCTATTCTGTTTCACCTGCCCAATTAAAAGAGCAGGGGATTCGGGCTGTTTTTAGCGACCTTGACAATACTTTGATTGCTTGGAACAACCCTAATGGAACTCCAGAATTAAAGAAATGGATGAAGGCTTTACATGAGGCTAATATTCCATTAATCGTTATTTCTAATAATAGTAAGGAACGGGTAGCCAAAGCAGTAGATAGTTTGGACTTACCATTTGTTTCTCGCTCATTAAAACCATTAAGCTTTGGAATTGATCGTGCACGAAAAAAGCTTGGCCTAACCAAGAATGAGGTAGTAATGGTGGGCGACCAGCTGTTAACAGATGTTGCGGCAGCTAATCAAGCCGGTATTCGTAGTATTTTGGTGCGCCCATTATTGAATACTGATAAATGGGATACGCGGATTAATCGTTTCTTTGAACGGCGTGTTTGGAAACAATTACTAAAAAAATACCCAGATTTAAAATGGCAGGAGGATTTGAATGACTGAACAAGAACAACAAAATGAGGAATTACGCTGTATCGGCTGTGGAAGCATTATCCAGACTGATAATCCAAATGGTTTAGGCTATACGCCTAAGTCTGCTTTAGAGAAGGGCAAGGAGACAGGGGAGTTATATTGTCAGCGCTGCTTCCGCTTGCGCCATTACAATGAAATTGCCCCTGTTTCGTTAACTGATGATGATTTCTTACGGTTATTAAACCAAATTCGGGATGCTCATGCCTTAATCGTTTATGTTGTCGACATCTTTGATTTTAATGGGAGCCTTATCCCCGGATTGCACCGGTTTGTTGGTGATAATCCAGTATTACTAGTTGGCAACAAAGAAGATTTGCTTCCACGATCACTTCGCCGTCCTAAGCTGCGAGATTGGATTCGTCAACAAGCTAATTTAGCGGGGTTACGACCAATTGATACAGTTCTTGTTTCAGCTAAAAAGAACCACCAAATTGACCACTTACTCGATGTGATTGAAAAATACCGTCATGACCGTGATGTGTATGTTGTCGGGGTAACAAATGTCGGCAAGTCAACATTAATTAATCAAATTATTAAGCAGCGGACAGGAGTAAAGGAATTAATTACGACCTCACGGTTTCCAGGGACGACGCTTGATAAGATCGAAATTCCATTAGATGATGGTCATATTTTAGTCGATACTCCGGGGATCATCCATCAAGAGCAAATGGCCCATGTATTATCACCGAAGGATCTGAAGATTGTAGCTCCCCAAAAGGAAATCAAGCCTAAGACATACCAGTTGAATGATGGGCAGACGTTATTTCTTGGTGGAGTTGCCCGATTCGATTATCTGCACGGCCAAAGAGTTGGAATGGTCGCATATTTTGATAACAACCTTCCGATTCATCGAACAAAACTAAGTAACGCGGATAGTTTTTATGCTAAGCACTTAGGTGACTTATTAACACCACCAACGGCAGATGAAAAAGATGATTTTCCGCCCCTTGAACGATACGAATTTCATATTAATGAGAAAAGTGATGTTGTTTTTGAAGGACTCGGTTGGATTACAGTACCAGCAAAGACAACAGTTGCAGCCTGGGTACCGAAGGGCGTTGGTGCCTTAGTTCGACGAGCAATGGTTTGATTTTTTAATATTTGAAAGGAAATATTTATGCAATTAAGAGGAAAACAAAAGCGATTTTTGCGTGCACAAGCTAATCATTTACAACCACTATTTTCTGTTGGCAAGGAAGGATTAACGGATAACTGGCTTGCTCAGTTAGATGGGGCGCTTGACCGTCGTGAATTAATCAAAGTTAGTATTCTCCAGAACTCTGATGTAACAACTGATGAGGTCCGCCAATTAATTGAAGAGAAGACTTCAATTCAGGTTGTTCAAGTTATTGGTCGAGTTTTAGTATTATTTAAGGTTTCAGCAAATAAAGATGCTCGTGAATTATCGTCACGAGTTGCAGAAATCTAAATGAAGCGGGAGTGACATTGTGCAAAGCTGTAGTGTAATAGACAAGGTACAAACGCAAGCTCAATTGCAAACAAACCCACACAATCACCATAAACGAATCGGCCTTTATGGGGGAACGTTTAACCCTATTCATAATGCGCACTTATTTTTTGCCGATCAGGTTGGTCATGCTTTAAGTCTTGATCGGGTTGACTTCCTCCCCGATGCAAAACCTCCGCATGTGGATCATAAGTCTTCCATTGACCCGCAGTTACGGCTTCAAATGTTGCAACTGGCGATAGCTGACAATCCCTTTTTAGGTATTGAACAGGCCGAACTAGCACGTGGTGGCGTCAGTTATACCTACGATACCATTAAGGAACTGCTTGATAAGCATCCCGATACTGAGTATTACTTTATTATTGGCGGGGATATGGTTGATTATCTTGAAAAATGGTACCGGATTGCCGATTTAATTCGTTTGCCACGCTTTCACTTTGTCGGTATTCACCGGCAAGGAGCAAAAAATGAGACTAAGTATCCCGTAATCTGGGTTGACGTTCCAACGGTCGACTTTAGCTCGACTAATATTAGGCAACGGATTAAGAACGACCAATCAATTAAGTATATGGTGCCAGACGCAGTGCGGGAATTTATTGAGGAGCATCAATTATATCGTGAGTGAAGAAATAGTATACACCAAAAAATATATTTCAATGACCCGATTAGAGCTTATCGAGCGATTAAAAAAGGAATTGAAAGATAAACGTTTCCACCATGTCTTACGGGTTGAAGCAACTGCAATTGACCTGGCAATAAAAAACGGGGTTAATGTTGAAAAAGCAAGCATTGCGGGCTTGGTTCATGACTATGCTAAGCAACGGCCCGACAGTGACTTTATTAATGAAATTAAGCAAAAGAGGCTTGATCCTGAATTGCTTAATTATGGAAATGCTATTTGGCATGGAATTGTCGGTGCGGAGCTAATCAAAGATGAACTTAACATTTGGGATGAAGATATACTAAACGCGGTTCGCCACCATACCACAGGCGCACCGGTTATGACTAAGCTTGAGCAAGTTATTTATATGGCTGATTATATTGAACCGGGACGTGACTTTGCCGGAGTAAAAAAAGCACGGCTAATTACCGCGACCAATCTTCAAGCTGGTGTTGCCTATCAAACAAAGCATACGCTAAACTATTTAGTTGCTAATGGTAAGACCGTTTATCCCAAAACTATTGATACGTATAATGCATGGGTTCCACAATATGAAGGAGAGATCGATTAATGGATAGTAAAAAATTATTAGAAATGGTTGTAAAAGCTGCCGATGGTCGGCGCGCAGAAGACATTGTTGCCCTTAAAGTTGACGAGATCAGTCCAATGGCTGATTATTTCGTGATTATGACTGGGGGGTCTGATCGCCAAGTTCAAGCCATCACTAATGCTATTGTTGAAAAAGCCCATGAAGAAAATCTTAAGATTGGTAGCGTTGAAGGAAAGAATCACGCGCAATGGGTTCTAGTAGACTTAGGTGATGTTGTTGTACATATCTTCCGTGAAGAAACGCGTCAATTCTATAATCTTGAAAAACTATGGGCAGATGCACCACTAGTTAATGTTAATGATTGGGTTAATGAATAATGATCTATCAGAGTTTTGCTCAGTTATATGATCAGTTATTTGATCCTGAAATGTACCGTAATTGGGAGAAATTTACTCTTGAAAATCTTCAAGCTCAAGATAAAAAAATCCTTGACTTAGCGGGCGGAAGTGGTCGTTTAGCAGTAATGCTGGCTCAAGATGGCCTTGAATTAACGGTCGCCGATTTTTCGGCTGAAATGCTGAGTTTAGCTGACCAACACGCGACTGAAGCAGATGTTTCCTTACAACTGATTCAAACCGATATGCGAGATCTTAGTGTCCTTCCCCAATACGATGCTATTACTTGTTATGCGGACTCATTTTGCTATTTAGCTGGACCAGCAGAAGTTCAGCAAACATTTAATGAAATTGCTGAACATTTAAAAAGCGATGGGGTATTTTTATTTGATGTGATCACACCATATCAAACCGATGAAGTTTATCCAGGCTATATGTATAATTACGAAGATGAGGACCACCAGCGTGCATTTATGTGGCAAAGTTTTGCTAATGATGAGGTAGATCATGGTGCTATTCATGAACTAACATTTTTCACGCAGGGAACAGATGGCCGCTATGATCGGGTTGGAGAGACCCATTACGAACGAGCGTATGAATTATCGCTGTTAAAACAAATGTTAAAGCATGCCGGTTTTAATTCTCTGAGCGTGGGATCAGACTTTTCAACTGAAATGAAGTCGGGCAACCCAACTCGTTGGTTTTTTCGATGTCAAAAATAAGGAGACAATAAAATGAAAGCAGTTGGCCTTGTCGTTGAGTACAATCCTTTCCATAATGGTCACCGCTACCATCTCCAGCAGGCACAAGAAATAACGGGAGCTGACGTAACAGTTGCGGTGATGAGTGGCAACTTTACTCAACGCGGTGAGCCTACAATTGTTGACAAATGGTCACGGGCAGCAGCGGCCGTTGCTAATGGGGTGGACTTAGTGGTTGAACTCCCGCTTTTTTATGCAGTTCAGCCTGCTCACCGCTTTGCTGCGGGGGCGCTACGATTATTATCCTCGCTAGGGGTGCAGTCAATTGTCTTTGGTGCTGAACATCCACAATGGAATTTTCAACGGCTAGTTAAAGCAGAGGAGTTATTTAATCAAGAGAGCTTCAATAAATACAATGCGACTTACGCTACCCAGTTCAATCAACAATTAAAAGCGCAGACGGGGGTCACCCTTGTTGATCCCAACGATATTCTTGCCTTTGCTTATACAAAAGCAACAATGCAGAATGACTATCCTTTTGAGTTGATTCCCATCCAACGACAGGGGAGTAACTACCACGACAATACGATTACTGGTAAGATTGCAAGCGCAAGTGCGATTCGTGATGCTCTAGTTGCCAATAATGATTTATATCGCCAAGCAGTACCACAAACGATGGCTGATTCATTAGCTCAGGTAAAAGCAGTGCCGTCCTGGCAATCTTTATACCCGTTATTACGCAATCAATTAATTCAAGCCCCGATATCTTACCTGCAATCGACATATTTAATGGCCGAAGGATTAGAGTATCGGATGAAAGAGGCTGCCCAGCGAAGTTTAGACTTTGCCGCCTTTATGAAATATACCAAGACAAAGCGCTACACATATGCTCATTTATTACGGGTTAGTTTGTATACTTTGCTTCAGGTTAGTCAAAAAGAGGTGCAAATGCACACGCAATCACCTTACCTGCATGTTTTAGCGTTTAATCAGCGGGGACGCGAATACTTGCACCAGGTAAAAAAACAAGTAGAGATACCATTAATTACTAAAGTAGATCAAGGCCTTCGTGATAGCCTGCTTAACCTAGATTATCGCGCAGGAAAGCTCTATCAATCATTTACATCAATAGAACAAGATTTGAAACACCCCCCAGTGATTATTAATTAACGTGGCGAGCAAAGTTTGGTAAAATATTTAAGTAGATTGTTATTCTTAATAGCTTGTCAAGGAAAAAACATTGACAAGCTATTAGGGGACTAGTATAATTGCACATGTTGCATTAGGAGGTTAGTACGGTGAAATGGTCGTTAGCTGAATTACATCGTTATCAAGATGAACCACTTCATATTCAAAGTACTTTTGATCTGAACGCATCATTAACGAAACTGTTTCCAGATATTATTTTAGCTGTTCAACCAGTTAAAGTTGATGGATACGTTACTTATGACGACGGGGATGCCACGATTAGCGCACACGTTACAACAACGCTAACTGTCCCATCTAGTCGTTCGTTAACACCCGTTCAACTACCACTCGATTTTACGTTTACTGAGACGTATATTGATGATCGCTCACATTTTTCTCGCTATGAGGATGAAGATGATGTGGTTTTTCTCATCAAGAAGGGAGAACCAATTGATTTCGATACAGCCTTAGCTGAGAATATTGTGGAGCAGGTACCGTTACGGGTCCTTTCTGCGGAAGAAAAGTCTGGTAAACCAATGCCAACTGGTAAAGGGTGGAATGTTATCTCTGAAGATGACTACAAGGCCCAAAAGCAGGAAGATAAAAAAGTTGATCCACGTCTCGCGAAGTTGCAAAACCTTTTTCCTGATCAGGATAACAAAAAGTAGCGGACGGTTAAAAACCATTTGTGGATAATTTTAATTTCTTAGGAGGTGTCAAACATGGCTGTTCCAGCACGGAAGACTTCAAAGACTAAGAAGCGTATGCGTCGGGGTCACATTAAGTTAAATGTACCTGGCCTTACTCCTTGCCCAAACTGTGGTGAACTTCGCAAGTCACACATGGTATGCCCTAGTTGTGGTTACTACGACGGCAAGCAAGTTGTTAACACTAACAACTAATTAACAAAAAAACTATCCTTTAGGCGCCGGACCTAGGATAGTTTTTTTATTTTAAAATTTTCTAAGAACTGGGAGATAAAAAATGATATAATCTAATTCCTTGATAAATCTATATTTTTCGTGTTGAGAATACTAGGGTTTATTAGAAATTTGTGATAAAATTATTGTGTTTTATTAATACGTATATCAAAATGAAGAAGTTTATATAGTAGGTGAATTATTAATGAGTCGAATTTTAATTATTGAGGATGAGGAAAATTTAGCAAATTTTGTTGAACTTGAATTAAAGCATGAAGGATACGATACTGATGTAGAACTTGATGGCCGTGCAGGGCTAGATGCTGCTTTAAATCAAGACTTTGACGTTATTTTACTTGATTTAATGTTACCGGAATTAAACGGAATTGAAGTCGCACGTCGCGTTCGAGAGTTAAAAGATACTCCGATTATCATTATGACAGCTCGTGATTCAGTTATTGACCGAGTATCTGGCTTGGACCATGGGGCTGATGATTACATTGTTAAACCATTTGCAATTGAAGAGTTGCTTGCACGTGTTCGGGCATTACTGCGGCGAATCAGTATTGAAGATGGTAATAATAAGGAACATCAAACGACGGTTAACTACAAGGACTTGACGATTGAAAAGGAAAACCGGGTTGTTCGTCGTGGCGATGAAGTTATCAATTTAACTAAGCGTGAATATGAATTATTACTGATTCTCATGGAAAATATTAACGTTGTGATGTCACGTAAGGACCTCTTAAGCAAGGTCTGGGGTTACGATTCGAAGGTTGAGACGAATGTTGTTGATGTTTATATCCGGTACTTGCGTAATAAGATTGACCGCCCTGGCGAAAAGAGCTACATTCAGACAGTGCGGGGTACAGGGTATGTAATCCGTTCATAGGAATGATTTATTATGGAGAAAAAAGATGAAAGACGGTTTATTTCATTAAAAATTAAGTGGGCACTGGGGACAGCATTAGGATCCCTTATCATCTTTTTTGTCGTTGTAATGGCCTTATTTAGTGCGTTTACCCAGAATCTCTTCCATCAGGAACGGCAACTATTAAACCAAGGAATGACTAATATCAGTCGGCAACTAGGAACATTAAATGCACCGCTGACGAAGAAAAATATTAGTCAGTTAGTTGACCCGAATGCTAGCAAGTCACAGATTATTTCCGGACAAGACTATCGTCGGCCAGTGGTAAAAGAGTTAAGCGATGGTCATCTCGTAGTCAACATCTATAATCCAGATGGAAAAAATGTTTTAAGTACGGGACGCTATATCAAAAAACCGCATTTTACCACTAACCGCAATATTCATATTGCAGAGGGACCAACCCATGATGTTTTAGTTGGACAGATGCCGATTTATGGTCAAAAGAGCAGACGATTAATTGGTTATCTCCAAGTTGAGAATAATCTAGATGCATACACACGTAGTTATCATCAACTTGAAATAGTATGTGCACTGGCACTGTGCTTGGTTGTAATTGCAAGTGGGCTGCTTGGTTATTTTCTTTCACTATTTCTATTGCGGCCACTGGATAATATTCATGACACGGTTAAGGAGATCAGTTCTGATCCGACAAAGGATGTACGGGTGCCAACCCTTAAGCGCAATGATGAATTAGCAGAGCTTACGACAATGTTCAATGAAATGTTGGATCGGATGCAACGCTATATTGACCAGCAGACCCAGTTTGTTAGTGATGTAAGTCATGAGTTACGAACCCCGGTTGCAATTATTCAAGGACATTTAGAAATGCTCCAGCGGTGGGGGAAAGATGATCCCAAAGTCCTCAATGATTCAATAAAGGCAACGTTGATCGAGACTAATCGGATGAAAAATTTGGTTCAAGAAATGCTTGACCTTAGTCGGGCTGAACAAGTGGAGATTAATTTTCGCAATCAACATACAATTGTCAATGACGTGGTTCATCAAGTCTTTAACAACTTCAAGATGCTATATCCGGAGTTTACGTTCCGCTTAGATGATGACCTTAAGGAACCTATTACTGTTGATATTTACCGTGACCATCTTGAACAAGTTTTAGTAATTCTCTGTGATAATGCAGTCAAATATTCGACTGACGATCATAAGGAGATTCACCTGAGCTTGTCGCGGGGGATGAATACGGTTGAAATCGGTGTCCAAGATTTTGGTGAAGGGATTTCGCCGGAAAATGTTAAACGCGTTTTTGATCGGTTTTACCGCGTGGATAAAGCACGTAGTCGTAAGAAAGGTGGTAACGGGTTAGGACTTTCAATTGCTAAGCGGTTAATTGAGGGTTATCATGGCTCCATTACCTTAGAGAGTTCTGTTGGTGCTGGTTCACTATTTAGAATTATTTTGCCAATTATTGAAGATCCTGAAACAAAAAAATAACCTGATTTAAGCGATGGTGAGTTTACATAATGTGAACTCATCATCGCTTTTTACTAGCTTAAATAGACAATTTTACTTAACTGTTCAGTAAATCAGGTAAACTTTTCATAATTAGCGGTATAATGAATTAAACGTTTATTAAGGAGTTGAATTGAAGTGGCTGCGAAAGAGCAGAAAAAATTAATCACTACACCAACACTGGTGCTAATGATAATTTCAACGATTTATGGGTTTGGTAACGTTTCAATTGCCTACGACCAAATGGCATATGCCGGGATGTTTTGGTATATCCTTGCAGGGGTATGCTTCTTCTTTCCGTGCTGTCTGATGATGGCAGAATACGGGTCAGCATTTAAGGATGCTAAAGGCGGGATTTATTCATGGCTAGCAGGTTCCATTGGTGAGCGATTAGCTTTTATTGGAACCTTTATTTGGTTAGCAAGTTGGGTCTTATGGCTTGTATCTAGTGCTTCCCGACTTTGGATTACTTTATCTGCATTATTGTTTGGACATGATACTACTCAGCAGTGGCACTTTTGGATATTTAATTCTAATCAATTAATTGGAATTCTCGCGATTCTCTTTGTTTTGTTAGTAACCTTGCTAAGCTCTCAAGGAATAAATGGAATTACCAAGATTAGTTCCTTTGGGGGAGCATTTATGATTGGGATGAATGCCATCTTTATCATTGCTAGTTTAATTACGATTATTGCAAATAAGGGGGTAACTGCGCAGCCAATCCACGGCATTAGTAGTTTTATTGAATCGCCTAATCCTGCTTTTAAGACACCAATTGCAATTATTTCATTTGTTGTTTATGCCATCTTTGCCTATGGGGGGATGGAAAACCTTGGTGGAGTTACTGATAGCATGAAAAATCCCGCCAAAACTTTTCCCCGTGGATTAGTGATTGGTGCTCTCTTAACTATTGGTAGTTACGTTTTAATGATTTTAATGACTGGCTTTTCTGTCAACTATGATCATGTAATTGCTCGTTCCAATGTTAATCTGGGTAACGTTACCTATGTTGTATTTAATGAACTTGGTTATCAGATGGGAGTTTCCCTGGGGTTAAGTCACGCAACCAATGTTTTTCTCGGTTTATTATTTACACGGATGATTGCCTTAGCTGGATTGATGGGCATGCTTGGCGCAATGTTCCTCTTAGTTTACTCCCCAATTAAGTCATTTATTATGGGAGCAAATCCTGAGCTATGGCCAGAGAAAATAGTTAAACTAAATAAGCATGGAATGCCAGCCTACGCAATGTGGATTCAAGCAATCTTCGTTTCTTGCATTATCTTCCTAATTGCGTTTGGGGGATCAGCGGCGGCTAGCTTTTACCAGATTTTGACAGATATGGTCAATGTTTCTACCTGCGCACCGTATATCTTCTTAGTGGGAGCCTTTCCAGTATTCCAGAAAAAGAATATTCCACACGATTTTGTGGTATTTAAGAATCGTTTTTGGACTAATGTTCTGGTTGTATTTGTTGAGATAATCGTTTGCTTAGGGATTATCTTTACCTGTATCCAACCAATTCTTGATCATGATTTCCAGACCGCATTTTGGACCGCGTTTGGACCGGTATTTTTCGGCGTGGTTGCTTGGATATTCTACAATCACGCAACTAAAAAGATTAAGTAAAAATAAAGCTGGAAAATAATCTTCTTAGCAAGGTTAGCACAAGAGTGGCTGATGATTGAGATAATATTCAAATCTGAAAAAAGCTGATGAAAAATTTTTGCTTTTTCACCAGCTTTTGCTTTTTAAACATTATTTAATTTTTTAAGTCGTTGATAAATTATTATTCCACCAATGGAGCTAATGACAAGTTCTGTAAATGGAACCGCTGCCCATACACCATTGATACCAGCAAATTGAGCCAAAAGAAGAATAGCAGGTAACAGAATAATGTATCCCCGTAAAATTGATAGGGAGAATGACGCTCGGGCGGAACCGATTGCAGTTAGAAAGAGGATAAATAAGAGATTTAATGCACTAAAGAAGACACTTGTAAAATAAATTGGCATGCCAACACTTGCGTATGCAACCAGCTGGCTAGAATGCGCGGTGTTAAAGATTTCAATGATGGGCAACTTAAAAGTAATTAAAATGATAAAACTAACGGCCGCTAAAAACAGGGTGATTACAATCCCGTTTTTTAAGCTCGTTGTAACGTTTTGGTACTCATGTTTACCGAATTCCCGACTTGCAATGGGTTGAACACCAAGAGCCACCCCGTTAGCAATCGCTAGAACCACTATGGCAATATTGGAAATAACGCCATAAGCAGCAACAGCGTAATTATTTGCTAGCTGTAATAATACATGGTTAAAGAAATATATGCTGACTCCTGTGCTTAATTCATTTAGCGCCGAGGCAGTTCCCAAGCGGGCAGCACGATAGATGTTTGTTAACCGAGGAATAACCCAGTGCCATTCAAGCTGGCGTTTAGCAAAATGCCGGTGAAAACTTAAAATAAACAAGCTAATTGCTGGTGAGAAGAGAACTGCTAGAGCTGCTCCTTCAAGCTTTAACCCCATTCCAAAGATAAAAAACCAGTCAATAATAACAACTGAAATAGTTTCGGTTAACGTTGCCTTCATTGTAAGCGTTGGATTACCATCGTTCCGAATAAAGTTAATGGCAATATAATTAACCATATAAAGGGGACCACTCCAAGCAATAATCCGTAAGTAGGTGATTGCCATTTGACGCGTGGCATCATCGGCTCCCAGAAAATTAACAACGGGGGTGGCGAAAATATTTAAGAGCGCTGCTAAAATAAGGCCAAGACTAAAGGCAAAAATAACCAGCTGGCTAAATAAGGATTGTATTCGTTCAGGATGCATTACCTTATTTAGGGAAAAAATAGTAGCCCCGCCAACGCCAAGTAGTAGCCCCGTCCCATTAAAGACATTGAAGAGGGGTAATACCAAGTTGAGGGTTGTTAGACCTAAGGCTCCAGCAGCAATCGAAATAAATAAGGTATCGATAATAACGTACATCGACATCCCCAAGGTAGCAACAACATTCCGAATCACATAGTGCCGTACTTCTCCCGTAATTGATATTGTTGAGTCCATAAAAAAACCTCCACAAAACATGCTCCCATCCTCCTTGTTGGACGCCTGTTTGAGAAGCATTAATTAAATTATCGTAAAACCCGGCGATTTTACTATCCTTATTTCATTTATAGTTATTTTAGCAAATTTGTGAATTGGCTTATATTATAATTCCGTTACAATGATCAAGCTCATGCTGAACAATTTCAGCAGCAAAGTCGGTTAGGAAAAGAGTCTGTGGTTGCCATGCTTGATTAAAAAATTTAACCGTAATCTTCTGATAGCGTTTTGTTGGTCGCTTGCCTATTAGCGAAAGGCACCCTTCTTCAGTTTGGTAGGGGTTGCTTTTAGCAGTAATTTGTGGATTAAACATAACAACATTTAATGGACCAAGGCGGGCAATGATAATCTTTTTATTGCTGCCAATCATATTTGCTGCCATGCCAACACATTCTGTCTGATGGGCGTTGAGGGTATCGATTAAGTCAGCCGCGATCGGCCGGTCGGTCTTGGTTGCAGGAACAGCCTTCTTGGCTAGTAGTTGTTGATCTTTAACAATTGGTTTAATCATGTGGATTCTCCTAAAATTAAAATCAGTCGGGAAGTCATCTTTTCAACAAAGCAATTATTTTTTACAGTTAGACATTCCAATATTCAGAACTGAAAAAGACTGGCGAAAATTTCTCCAGCCTCTTAATTATTATTTTTTATGATGTTGTTTACCAGCATTACGTTGCCGATTGCGGTTTTTAGAAGCAGTTGAATCTTCTTTACGCAATTGGTCGATTGCGTTTGTTGGCTTTGCCGCCGGACTAGGTTGATTGATTACTGGTGCTTCCGGCATCTTGATCGGGTTATTCTTGCTTTCTTCTTCAATTTGGCGTCGAATTCGTGGTCGATAAGCATTGACCATCAGTGTTTGCAAAATTGCGAATAATCCGCCGATGAAGAAGTAAAGTCCTAAACCGGCAGAAGAAGTAAGTGAAATAAAGAAAGTCATGAATGGACTCATCCAAATTGCCATCTTCATTTGTTTCTTTTGCGCCTCTGGAACACCAACAAGACCAAGATAACTTTGCGCAGCGTAAGCAATAAAGGATAAAACTGCCAAAATGACGCTCGGTTTACCAAGAGGAATACCAAAGAATGTTGCATGGTAAAGGTCTGGTGAGTAGCGGATCGCTGCATATAATGCGGCGAAAATCGGCAATTGAATTAATAGGGGCAAACAACCAATTCCCCCCGTTAAGCTAATATTATTATCCCGATAAAGAGCCATCATCTGTTGACTAACTGCTGCTTGTTCTTCGGGTGTTTTAGCTGCTTTTTGTTTTTCAGTTAATTCCTTAATCAATGGTTGAACTTTAGACATTTTTTCCTGCATGATGGTTGACTTTTTCATTTGTGAAAACATCACGGGTAAAAGGACCGTCCGAACAACCACTACAATCACGATAATTGCCCAGCCGTAGTTATTTCCCATATGGCTTGCAAGCCACTCCATCAAATGCTGCATTGGTTTTGCCATATAATCATAGACAAAACCATATGGCCGACCGCTCTTTGTTGTTCGAACACATCCGTTAAGGAGCAGTAAGAGGGTAAAAAGTCCTCCAGCGACCGTTATTCTTTTATGTTTCATATTAATGAATCAAACTCCCTTATGTTCATTTTATTTACGCTAATAGTACGTATTTTACTCTATTAAGAAGGTGAATTCTACCTGTAATCATGAACTAGCGGGTGATTCTAAAAGAATTTTGATAATCTTTAATTTTGCCGGTTGTAATATTGACAGTATTGACCCGTGCATATGGAGTAGGGCCTGCTTTGATTTTGTTAATTATTTGCTGGACATCATCAGCTGCCCCTTGCAGCTCACAATAGACACTACCGTCTTCTTGATTTTTAACAATTCCGCTGATACCAAACTGAGTTGCTAGCTGATAAACGCGCCATCGAAAGCCGACTCCTTGGACGCGACCAGTTATTACAAGATGTTTATTAATCATCTTTGCCTCCTTAAGAAAAACTTATAGTGCTTGCTTACAATTGTACATCAGGAACATGGTATAATTTAAATAATAAGAAGGAGTATGCAATTAACATGGAACAATTAACATCTATTCACAATCAGCACGTTAAAGACTGGAAGAAGCTTCAGACTAAAAAAGCTCGCCGGCAAACAGGAACATATTTACTTGACGGCTGGCACCTCGTTCAAGAAGCTGCAAAAGCGGGGATAGAGCTGATCGAACTGATTGGGACTGCTGATCAGTTGGCAGTTCATCCCGATCTCATAAGGTTGGCAGGAGCCACCTATGAAGTTACTGAAGAGATTATGAAGCATATTACTAATACAGTAACTCCCCAAGGGATTGCGGCAGTAGTTGCCTTACCTGATGCCCATCGGTTACCGTCTGCCCCGCTTAATGGTGCATGGTTATTTCTAGATCGTGTTCAAGACCCTGGTAATGTCGGGACGATGGTTCGGACAGCAGATGCAGCTGGATTTGCGGGGGTTGTAGTTGGCGAGCGGTCAGCAGATTTATTTGGCCCTAAGGTTGTTCGTTCAATGCAAGGCAGTCAATTCCATTTACAGATGTTTGAAGGTGATTTACGGAAGTGGATTGCAGATTTTAACAAGATTGGGGCGCCGGTATTTGGCACCCAACTCAATCCGCAAGCAAAGAATTTTCGCACTGTCACCCCTGGCGATACCTTTGCCCTCGTGATGGGTAATGAAGGACAGGGGATGAGTAATGAACTGCTGTCGATGACGACTGCTAATCTGTATATTCCGATGCGTGGCGAAGCAGAATCACTCAATGTGGCAATCTCTGCTGGAATTTTAATGTTTCAACTCAATCAAAATTTAGATTAAATTAATTTATTTTCGACGCAAAATCGTGTATGATAATTGCAACAAATAGAAAAGGGGTATTACATGAAATCAAAAAATGAATGGCGCGCCGATAAGGAGTACGTATCGATTGTTGCTGACCTATTAGCTCAGCCTGCTGTACAAAAACTGGCTAATTATACTCAGCACCATCATTCTACGCGCTTGCAACATTCTATTGCGGTTTCGTATGATAGCTATAAAATTGCCAAGAAGATGCATCTTGATTATCGAAGTACTGCACGAGCTGGATTATTACATGATCTTTTTTACTATGACTGGCGGACAACCAAGTTTAACTTAGGAACGCATGCTTTTATCCATCCTCGCGTAGCACTGCGCAATGCAGAAAAGTTGACCCCGCTAAATAAAAAGGAAAAGGATATCATCCTTAAGCATATGTTTGGCGCGACGCTGGCCGTTCCTCGTTACCCAGAGAGTTTGATTGTTTCATTGGTTGATGACTTTGAAGCAGAGCATGAATTCTTTGGACCGCTACGGGCAAAGTTACGTCGGAAGATTAAGAAGCGCCGGATGCGGACAACTTGGTAGACGAGAGGGAGATTTATTTATGGAACAATTAGTAGCAGAAAAGGCACTTGATGAAGACTGTAAGCTATGTCCAAAATTTACCCACACGTTTATGATTTTGGGAAAAAAATGGAATGGGCTAATTATTGAAGTATTACTTGAAAAGGGTAATATGCGGTTTAAGGATATTGCTAGCAGCATCACCAAATGTAGCGACCGGGTCTTGTGCGAACGGTTAAAAGAATTAGAAGATGAACAAATTGTTAGTCGGAATACTTATGAAGGTTCTAGCCGGGTCGATTACTCTTTGACAGAGCGCGGACAAGACCTAAAGCCGGTAATGGATGCTGTCCATGCCTGGAGTGATAAGTGGATTTAATTAAGTTGCCCCCAAAATAACGCTTGACGCCCTGATGATGATTGTCTAGAATATGTAATTGAGTTAAAGGCAATGATGGAGACTAGTAGCTGGATGATCCTGTTAGAGAGTCGTGATCTGATTCTGAGAGTTGCGATCAGTGATTTAAGGTGAATTTCATTTCCGGAGCTGATACGTAATGGTATTCCGGCTAATCACCGTTATTGATTATTGAGTGTGTAGGATTTCCTACAAACTAGGGTGGTACCGCGTAACCTCGTCCCTATATTGGGATGAGGTTTTTTTATTTAAATTAAGGAGTGAAAGTATGGGATTAAAAGAAAAATTAGCCGATTTGCGGGAGCAAGGATTGCAAGATATTAAGCAATCAGAGGACCTAAAAAAGGTTAATGAAATTCGTGTTAAAATGCTTGGAAAGAAAGGGCCAATCACCTCGGTCCTTCGTGGAATGCGGGAATTAAGCGCTGAGGAACGCCCTAAGGTTGGCCAATTTGCCAACAAGGTGCGCGATGAGTTGGCTGCGGCGATTGAAGCGAAGCGGACAGAATTAGAACAAGCTGCAATGAACGCTAAGCTTGCCGCCCAGACAATTGATGTTACTCTTCCAGGAACACCGGTTGCACAGGGAGAACCTCATGTTATCCAGCAAATTATTGACCAAGTTGTCGATTTATTTGTATCAATGGGTTATGAAGTAGCAGTTGGTGATGAAGTTGAGCAAGAAGTTTACAACTTTGAAAAGCTTAATTTACCTAAAGACCACCCTGCACGGGACATGCAAGATACTTTCTATGTGACCCCATCAGTATTGATGCGGACACAGACATCGCCAATGCAAGCACGAATGTTAGAAAAGCATGATTTTAGTCAAGGACCGCTAAAAATGATTTCACCAGGTAAGGTTTACCGGCGGGATACTGATGATGCGACGCACAGTCACCAATTCCACCAGATCGAAGGGATGGTAGTTGGTAAAAACATCACGATGGCGGACCTCAAGGGAACGCTTGAGGCGGTTGCCCAAAACCTCTTTGGCGATAAGTTAAAGGTTCGTCTGCGGCCAAGCTACTTCCCATTTACCGAACCGTCAGTTGAAGCCGATATTACTTGTTTTAACTGTTTAGGGAAAGGCTGTGCCATTTGTAAGCATACTGGTTGGATCGAAGTGCTTGGTGCTGGGATGGTGCACCCCAATGTCTTAAAGATGTCAGGTGTTGACCCAGAAGAATACGGTGGTTTTGCCTTTGGGTTAGGACCAGATCGTTTTGCAATGTTGAAGTACGGGGTTGATGACATCCGTAACTTCTACCTTAACGATGTGCGCTTCCTCAACCAATTCGACCAGAAAGGATAATGTGAAATGAAAGTATCATACCAATGGTTACAAGAATACCTTGATTTAGATGTAACGCCACAAGATCTCGCGGAAAAGATTGCGCGGACGTCAGTTGACATTAATGATGTTTATTCATTAAGTGACGGGTTGAAAAATATTGTGGTCGGAGAAGTTATGGAATGTGAAAGCCATCCGGATTCTGACCACTTACACGTTTGCCAAGTTGATGTTGGTGCAGAACAGCCGATTCAAATTGTCTGTGGTGCACCAAATGTTCAGGCCGGTAAAAAAGTAATTGTGGCCTTAAATGGGGCGCGAATTGCCGATAACCAAAAGATTAAACGGGGGAAGATCCGCGGAGTAGAATCTAACGGGATGCTTTGTGCGCTACAAGAAATCGGCTTTAGCGACAAGATTGCACCAAAAGATTATGAAGAAGGAATCTACTTCTTACCTGACGATGCCAAAAATGGTGATTCGGTATTTAAGTATTTAGGGATGGACGACACAATCATTGATACAGACGTAACGCCTAACCGTGGTGATATGCTTAGTATTTATGGTAATGTTAATGATATCGCTGCCTTTTATAGCTTAAAACCGCATTTTAAGGAATTAGCTGTTGAAGAAGATAGCACGGAAAAGACTAGCGACCTAGTTCAAGCTGATATTAAAGACGCTAAGATCGCCCCAACATATAAATTACGAGTTATTAAAGATGTTAAGATTGCTGATAGTCCGCTTTGGCTCCAGATTCGGTTATGGAATAGCGGAATTCGGCCCGTTAATAATGTAGTAGATGTTACTAATTATATTCTCTTAAAGTATGGTCAACCACTTCACAGTTATGATTATGACCAGCTGTCAAGTCACAATTTCGGCGTGCGGCATGCTAATGAAGGGGAAAAGTTCGTTACGCTTGATGGAAATGAGCAAAAGTTAAAAGAAGCTGATATTGTGGTAACAGTAGATGACCAACCAGTTGCCCTTGCTGGAACGATGGGTGGTCAGGGGACAGCTGTTAGTGACAATACAACTACCGTAGCGTTAGAGGCTGCTATTTTTGATTCTGTGATGGTTCGAAAACAAGCACGGCGTTTGGACCTTCATAGTGAGTCATCGATGCGCTTTGAACGGGGCATTAACCCTGCAACTGTTGAGACAGCACTCGATGAAGCAGCTGAAATGATCAAAGAACTTGCTGGCGGAACTGTTACGGCCGGAATTGTGACCGGAAGTGAAGCGCCAATTGTTAATAAATCAATTGTCCTCTCCTTAGCTAAAGTTAACCATGTCCTTGGAACCAATCTGACAATGGACGAAGTTAAGAATATTTTTGATCGGTTAGCGTTTGATTACCATCAAGATACTGATGATCAATTAACAGTAATTGCGCCAGCACGTCGGTGGGATATTAGTTTAGCAGCTGACCTTTACGAAGAAATTGCGCGGATCTATGGATATGATAATTTACCGTCAACTTTACCAACAATGACGCGGAATCGTGGTGGATTGACGCCACGCCAGCGCTTTATCCGTGCAAGCCGTCATGACCTCGAAGGAATGGGCTTAACTCAAGCTATCAGCTATTCACTAACAACGGTTGCGAAGGCTAAGCAGTTCCAGATTACACCACTGACTGAACCAATGAAATTAGACTTTCCAATGAGTTCAGACCATGTTGCTACGCGGATGAATATTATTAGCGGTTTGCTTAATGATATTGCCTATAATGTTGCGCGCAATGTGGATAATGTTGCCTTATATGAACAAGGACGGGTCTTCTTACCAAAGGGTGGCGAACGTCCCGAAGAACAAGAACATATTGCAGCAGCCGTAACTGGTCAACTAGTTGCTAATAGTTGGAATAAGAAAGATCAACAAGTTGATTTCTTCCAATTAAAGGGAATTGTTGAACGTTATATGCACAATATGGGAGTTGCTGGGCAAATTTCATTTGTACCAACTGCTGACCGTTCAGAAATGCATCCAGGACGGACCGCTGATATCAAGATTGATAACGAATTAGTTGGGTTTATCGGTCAGGTTCACCCTCAAACAGCCAAAGAATATAAGATTCCAGAAACCTATGTTTTTGAGCTTAATCTTGAAGCCTTGCTTACCGCACCAAAGATTGAAAATGAATATACGCCAATTAGTAAATACCCGTCTATTACTCGGGATATTGCCCTTTTAGTTGATCGTGATGTTGAAAATGCAACAATTGTTGAAGCGATTAAGCAAAAGGGTGGAGCCTTCTTAAAGGATGTTCACCTATTTGACGTTTATGCTGGTTCACATCTTCCGGCTGGTAAGAAGTCCTTAGCATATACATTGACTTACCAAGATAACAATGGTACCTTAACCGAAGATCAAGTAAACGCTGCCTTTGATAAGGTTACAGCTTTCTTGAAAGACAAGGTTAAAGCTGAAATTCGTTAAAATGATGTTAGAGAGATTGTGTAAAATTAAATTTGCAGAATCTCTTTAATCTTTTTAAATTAAAAAATGCAAAGATCAAATTTTTACGTATATATAATAATAGGGACTGCTGATTGATAAAAAGGCGGTTGAAGATTTTTTGGTTTTCTGCTATTTTATTAATAGTTTGATAAGTTTTTTAATAATTTCGTAAAAAAGAGAAAGGACAAATAATGAAAAGTACAACAAAGAAAATTTTAGCGTCATCACTTGGAATGGCTGGCGCAATGGCAATGGGAACAGTTACTGCTAAAGCCGATACGACTATTACTGTCAATGCTGGTGACAATTTAAATGCAATTGCACAAAAGTACAATGTGAGCGCAGATGATATTGCAACCGCTAATCACCTGCAAAATAAAGAACTGATTTTCGCTGGTCAGAAGCTAACTATTCCGACAAAAAATAAGGATAATTCAGCTACAAATAATAGCCAACCGGCAACTAATCAAAAGCAAAGTCAAGACGGTAAAAATAGTCAAAGTTTGAAAGATTCAGTTAATAAAGCAATGTCTTACTTAGGCACCCCGTATGTTTGGGGCGGGAATAAGCCGGGCGGATTTGATTGTTCTGGATTAGTTCAGTACTGTTATGGCATTCCGCAGCGGACAACTTATGAGCAGCAAGCACTAGGGCCACATATTCATGACAATGTCTTAAATGCCCCATATGGTGCTCTTGTATTCTATGGTTCGGATGACGCGCCATACCACGTTGCTATTTCTCTTGGCGATGGTCGAATTATCCAGGCGCCAAATGAAAATGAAACAGTTAAGATTACTGATCAACAATACTTCCCAGGTAATTATTACGTGGTAATGCACTAGAATCTTCTCTTTAGGGTCACTTTTAATAATTTAAATTAGTAATTATCTTGCGCATCGTATGCGAGTGCTATATACTATTTCAGATTAGAAAGTTTAATGAGGAGACAAATTGATGAGTATTCAAGAGGACAAACACCCAGTCGTGATTGGCGTTACCGGGGGTTCTGGTAGTGGAAAGACAACAGTAAGCAACAAGATTTATAATCAATTACATGGACAAGCAATCCAGATTATTAATCAAGACACTTATTACAATGATCAATCAGATATGACAATGGAAGAACGGAAAAAGGTAAATTATGACCACCCGTTGGCATTTGATACTGACCTTTTGATTAAGCAGTTAGCTGACTTGCGGAATAATAGGGCAGTTGAAATGCCGGTATATGACTATACCCAATATACTCGGTCAGCAAAGACCGTTCATGTTGAACCAACAGATGTGATTATCTTAGAAGGGATTCTAATCCTTGATGATGAGCGTTTACGGGATCTGATGGATATTAAGGTCTATGTTGATACTGATGATGATATTCGGATTATTCGGCGGATTCAGCGGGATATGGTCGAGCGTGGACGTTCGCTTGACTCGATTATTACCCAGTACCTTGCAACGGTTAAACCAATGTACCACCAATTTGTCGAACCAACCAAACGGTATGCTGACATTATCGTACCAGAGGGTGGCGAGAATCAGGTTGCGATTGACCTATTGTCAACTAAGATTCGTGATATTTTAGTAAAGCGTGGACATACTGAATTACAATAGGTGTTTACAAGCTGAAATAGAAATGGTAATGTTGCACTGATAAATTATGAGGAGTGTTTATAATGGCTGAAGAAAAAACTTTTCCAATGACCCTTGAAGGGAAGAAAAAGCTTGAAGATGAACTTGAAGAATATCGCTTGAAGCGTCGTCCAGAGGTTATTAAGCGCATAAAGATTGCTCGTAGTTACGGGGACTTATCTGAAAACTCAGAATATGAGTCAGCTAAAGATGAGCAGGCAATGGTTGAGAGTCGGATTGCGCAAATTGAAAATATGCTTCAATATGCTGAAATCATTGATAATGAAGATGTTGATAAAGATGAAGTATCAATGGGACGGACAATTACGATTCAAGAATTACCAGATGAAGAACCAGAAGAATACCAAATTGTTGGTGAATCTGAATCTGATCCTTTCAATGGCAAGATTTCAAATGAATCACCAATGGCTAAAGGTTTGTTAGGACACAAGGTTGGCGAAGAAGTTGAGGTTGAAGTTCCTAATGGGACCATCAAGGTTAAAATTGTAAAAGTTGACTAATTGTGCAAAAAGGACTCACAGTGAGGTAATCATTGTGAGTCTTTTTTAGCAGATCACTTTTAACTCGTTGGTATTAAGTTATTACTATGTTATAGTAAGGAGTATGAAAACGATACCAACAAGAGTGAGGATGAACTAAAATGAAATTAATTATTACAGATGCTGCAAGTAAATGGTTTCGTGATGAGATGGGTCTTCAAACAGGTAATGGAATAAAATTTTATGGAAAAACCTATGGGCAAACGGAAGTTCATCATGGCTTTTCCCAAGGATTTACCCGTGAAGATCAGGCGGTTGATCCAATCTTAGAAGTTGAAAAAGATGGGATAAATTACCATATTGATTCTTTAGATGATTGGTTCTTTAAGGGGCTAATTACCACGGTTGATTATAGCGGTGAAGAGGATGGACCGGTCTTTCATTTTCAACATGAAGATGGGGATGCTACTCCCGATGTGGCTGGGCTGGCCCATGATGCTGATGATCATGCGGATAATAAAGCAGATGCATCAACAGGAGCTTCGCGAAAATAACAAAAGCGCAATTATGCAATGGAGATATACTCCGATTATGCATAACTGCGCTTCTTTAGTTACTAAAGATAGACTTTTGCTGATGTTCTTTTCTGACCCACCAACCAGTAATTACGAGACTAATAAGGGTGATTATTAACCCTAAGATTAAGTAAGGTGGACGGTAATAGAATTCAACATGGTGCTTTCCTGGACTCATCGGGATTGCCATAAAAGTATTTAGGACTGTTCGTGGAGTAACTGGTCTACCATCGACTTTAACGTGCCAGCCAGTCGCAGCAGGAATTGTTGTCATCAGCACCCGTTGTCCAGCCTGGAGCTTAACCGTTCCGACAATCTTGTTGCTCCGGTATGAGCTAATCTTGAGCGGTGATTGCTGAAGCGTCTTCAAGCTTGCCTCAAATGGACGTTGTTTTAACTGGTAGATGCTGACATTTTGCATCCATAAGGTTGCCTTTTTCAGGCTAAGATTAATAGTAATTGTTTGTCCTTTTTGATCGTGTGCTACATTAATAACTACAGTATTGCGGAAAGTATCGTATTGAGTAAAATGCTTATTGTTCATTGTAATTGTAGCGTCTTCCTTAACGTTGGGGCCAAGGGTAAGGTAATAGGAATCATTTGTCGGCGGAATAAATTTTAATTGAACGGAGGCTGGCTGGAGAAGGTTTTGCTTACGGAAAATGGTTCCGGTAATTTGTTTTGCCTTTTGAACATTATTGAATTTAACCGAGCTAAAGTTTTGAACTGCAAATAGTGAATGGAAAGTTGGCCGACCAGCCAGGGTCTGGAAAACTTGTGATTGATAATTTAGCGGATCCATAGTTGTTCGTTGAAGGTTAAGGATTGCTGCATTTGCCCCAAAAGCAATAGGTAGGGAATTTGGATTTTCACGAAGATTAATAGCATTAGTATGCCCGGTTAGCGGGTAGTTATACCAATCAGGACGATAGCCAGATAATGGTAATTCCTGTCCGGTAGGTGTATTACGGGCATTCATCGTATATTTATAACCGAGCAGGGCATCGCTAACTTCTGTTCCATTAGCATAGGTGACAAAGCCATCCCCATCTGGCTGCCCAATTGCACCCATGAATGCCGGAATTGGGGGCTCAAGAGTAGAACCAAAATGATCACCAGCATTAAAATCGGCTTGGAAAGGGTCATCTTTGGTCCGCATAAAAGTCTTAGCTACCCGGTAAAGTCCATCATCGTTCTCCTTAAGTTTGTGAACTGCTTTATCAAGGGCGATGGTATAGTTGCCAAATTCTGGTTGTGATACATATGAAATCTTATTTAGGGCGGTGTAGCCACTCATTGCAATATCACAGACTGCAAGTAAGATTAAAAGAACATCATATAGGCGGGGAGAGTTTTTTCGCGGTATACAGAGACAACAAATAGCAATCAAGGCAAAACAAAGGCCAATATTTCGTTGATTGTTATTAATATAAGACAAATTTAATGTACCAACATACCAATAAATGGCAACAATTAAGATCGTTAGTAAAATTGCACTTCGTCTTTTGATTTGAAAATTAGGTTGAATAACTTTAGCAGCAAGATAAATGCACCAGAATGAAAATAGAAATGAGAAGCGGTACGGATACCAGACTGGAAATTGGCCCGCGTGCCACAGTAAATCAAGTGGTTCATAACAAAAAGAGAGAATAAAGAATAATGAAATAACTACGCCGATGATTCGCCGTTTAAGGGCAAAACGATGATCAAAGAAGTAAAGACAAGCGCCAATCATTAACAGCATTCCAATATAGATGTTAGGTTGACCGCTCGGCATCTGCCCGAAGCTAAAAGAACCAGGGACGAGTTTGCCAAGCATTTTTGGCACAAAGTATTCAAAATGATTATGAATCTTTGTCTCAGTATAAGTTCCCTTACTTTGCATTAAGGCATAGAAAGTTGGCAAAAGAACAACTGCCGCAATTCCAGCAGCAAGAAGGGAACCAGCAATATAGCGAAGAAAGATAATGCCCCGTTGACGCCAAGTAGTAATAGCAGGCATCTGCCAGAGATAAAATAACAGGGTAAAGATAGCAATCATCCAGCCCATATAATAATTATCAATCATCATTACAGCGAGCCAACTTATATAAGTGCCTACGCGTTGCTGATAAATGAGGAGGAGCAGCCCCCAAATGATTAACGGCAAGAGGATGAGGGCGTCTTGCCAAATCATATTTAATTGGTTAGCAATCATCCACCCGTTCATTGAATAAACGGTACTAAAGGCGAGAATTCGCCAGCCTTGCTGTAATTCGGTTTTTTGCAATAACCAGGCAAAACTAAGACCAGCCAGACCGTAGCGAACAAGAGTTACAATGGTAATACCAGTGGCGAGGTGTTGGGCCGGGAAGAATAATAAAATCAAATTTAAGGGACTAAGAAGGTAATAGGCATTTGTCCCATACATTTCCCCGCCGAGACCCTTGCTAAACGAATAAAAGAAACTGCTTGGATGATGTAATAAGGTATTTCGCAAATAAGCAAAAAAGTCGACATACTGCTGACCGAGATCAACAGTTAACAAGCTGCTTTTACCAAAAGGCGTCATTTGACGGTACATGAAATAACAGGCCATCAGTATGACTGGTAATAAGAAACTTGCAATTAAAATTTTACGTCGATATAAATGATTATGTTGTTGATATAAAAACACAGCAAACTTCTCCTTCTTCTCATTAAATAGACACATCCACCCTATCATATCCTGTTTCAAAATGATATTCATTACTATTGTTCATTAAATTTCATTAAATCATTGGAATAAGTTCTTCATTTCTTATAAAATAAAGAGTATTATTTTCACGTTAGTAGTGGTAAATTATCTGTGGAGACGGGTGATTTTTGCTAAAATAGATTCACTACAATGAAGGAGAATTGTAAAACTGTGAAATTCTTTGATCGAATAATGAACTTATTTGGTTCACATAATAAAAAACGGCAAAATGCACAGTCGATTATTCCGTTTCGGTTAAATATGCTATTGTGGATTGTCGGTATTTTGCTACTAGCTTTAACTATTCGACTATTTTACCTCCAAGTCTTACAGGGAACATCATATAAGGCGGAAGTAAAAAGATCTGATACGACGACCCAGACTAATAACGTTCAGCGGGGGATGATATACGATGCACAGGGCAATGTCCTTGTTGGAAATCAGACTCACCAAGCTATTACATATACGAAAGGTGCTAACGTTACTTCAGATCAGCTTTATCAAATTGCTAATCGCTTGGGACGGTACGTATCAGTTTCTAATAAAAATTCACGATTAACAGAACGGAATGAAGAAGACTACTATCTTGCTGATAAGGAACGGCTAAAGAGTGTCTTAAAACATGTTAAGACTTCAGACGAGGATTCAGAAGATACAAAATATAATAAGGCGCTGGATTACCTGAGTAATCATCCAGGATCATGGGAGTTAACTGACCAGCAAAAGAATAATGCCCGCATTTATGCAGCGATGAGCGGTGCCTATTCTCTTTCAACGACATATATTAAAGAGACCGGGGTTAGCGCAAAGGAATTAGCAGCGGTTGGTGAACACTTAAATGAGATGCCTGGAGTAAAAATTGGTACTTCCTGGACACGAAACTACCCGCAAGGTAAAGATATTCAATCATTGACAGGGACTGTTTCCACAACTGGACTGCCAAGTGATGAGGTCAACTCACTGCTTGCTCAAGGATATTCGCGAAATGATAGCGTTGGACAGAGTTACTTAGAAAAACAATTCCAAGCAACCTTAGCAGGATCAAAATCACAAACAGAAGTTACAACTAATGGGAATGATGTAACAAAAGAAAAGACCAAGTATCCTGGTAAAAAAGGGGATAATCTTGTTCTGACGATTAATTCTAAGTTCCAAAAGAAAGTCCAATCAATCTTACAGAATAATTACTCAGCAGCTGGAAATCAGTATTCAACAGGGGTCTATGCCGTGGTTATGAATCCTAATACAGGAGCAATCTATGCGATGGCTGGTATTGACCGTGATCCTGAAACTGGTAAAGAAACTCCTGATGAGATTGGGGCAATCAACCACCCGATTACGATGGGATCGGTCGTTAAGCCCGCCATGGTAATGGGTGCGTTAATGGATGGTGTTATTACCCCAACCAATAATACGCTAACTGATATGCCGATTAAAGTTGCCGGGACCTCTTCGAAGGGTTCATGGTTTAATCATGGAGGCTCTGCTAACATGGCGTTAAATGCGGCAACGGCTCTTGAAGTTTCATCGAACTCTTACATGATGCAATTGTTGATGAAAGAGGGAGGAATGAAATATTCGCCCAATGCTCAGATTACAATGAAGCCGACGATCTTTACTAAGGCCCGAGGATACTTCAATATGTTTGGTTTAGGTGTGAAGACTGGAATTGACTTGCCTGGTGAAACTAGTGGTTATACTGGTCCAGCCGATCAAAAGCATATTGGTTCGGCCCTTGACTTGTCCTATGGTAACTACGATGGTTATACCCCGATTCAATTGGCTCAGTATATGTCAACGATAGCCAATGGGGGTAATCGGATGCGTCCATATATTGTTAAAGAAATCCGTGGGACAAAGGCCAATGGTGAGCTTGGTCCGGTTGAATATACAACTAGACCACAAGTTCAAATGACAATTCCAGCCTCAAAGGCGGACTTTGACGTAGTAAAACAAGGACTTTACCAAGTGGTTCACGGATCAAATCGCTATATTACTGGTAAAGCATTGGCAAGTGTAAAGCCATCGATTTCTGGTAAGACAGGAACAGCTGAAACATATTACAAGTCTCATTCCACGACTACATTAAGTTTCGCTGGTTATGCTCCGTCAGATAATCCGCAAGTTGTTGTTGCCCTTGCTATTCCAGGAGCGTCTAACTCCGATGGGGGAGCAAATCTAACAATGGCTAAGCAAATTTTTGAAGCATATTGGAAGATTGTTCAAAGTTCTAAAGATGTTAGTAAATAATTAAAGCTGTCAAGGAAATTTCCTTAACAAAGTTTGATAAATTACTAGCCAAAATGAAAAATAAATGATATAGTTGTACGAGTTAGGGTTACGTTAAATAACCACGTTAAATAAAAGAAATAGTTTGGAGGTCAAAACAATGCGTGTCAACATTACACTTGAATGTACTTCATGCCACGAACGGACTTACTTAACTAGCAAGAACCGTCGTCACAACCCAGATCGTCTTGAATTAAACAAGTACTGTCCACGGGAACAAAAGGTTACATTACATCGGGAAACTAAGTAATGGCTAAATAGTAGGACTGAGGAATTTGTGTTCCTTAGTCCTCTTTTTTATAAAATGAATTAAATAAAGCTTTTGTCGTAGCATTATTCATTTTTATAAAAAAACGCTTGCATAAATTCGCACAAGCGGTGATAATAAAGGCTGATACCGTTTGTTATTTCACTATAAAGGAGCGGTCATAACATAATGGCTTATTCAAAGAAAGAATTGCGGCAAGCATATATTGCCCGCCTTCAACAATTAGACTTAAACACACGGCTTCACGAAGAACGTCAGTTAGCGTCGTTACTATATGATCAATCTGAATGGATCAATGCTAAAACGATTGCGACTACTTTGAGTCAGTCTTTTGAGATTGATACGGCCCCGATTATTCTTCATGCTCGTCATAAGGGACAGCAGATTGTTGTTCCTCGGACGTTGCCAAATCATCAAATGGAATTTGTTGAATTAAATGAAGATACGGATTTTGATGAGACGTCGTTTGGAATACTAGAACCCCACGAAGGTAAAGTTTACTCTCCAGATGAGATTGACTTAATGGTGGTGCCTGGAGTAGCGTTTACTGCTTCTGGTCACCGGATTGGGTTTGGTGGTGGCTATTATGATCGTTACCTTCAACATTATAATGGACCGACCATTTCAATGGCGTTAACGACCCAGTTAGCTAATGAAAATGAGTGGTCGCCAGACGAGTTTGATCAGCACATAGATAAAGTATTACATTTGCCGGAGATATAAAAAGATGCGGTCACAGGGATTAAAACTGGCGCCAGTGACGCTCACCTTAATAATCTTTCAAGTTCTTGTTTATTGCTGGTTAGTTTATGCAGGTGGTTCTACTAATACAACGGTCCTCCTTAACTCAGGAGCAAGAAGTACTACTTTGATTAGAGATGGGCAGTGGTGGCGTTTAATATCACCTGTGTTTTTACATGTTGGGCTATCGCATTTAGTTGTTAATAGTGTGACGCTTTTATATATTGGTCGTTATATCGAAGAATTCTTCGGTCATTGGCGAATGATTGTAATATATTTTGTTAGTGCAGTTTTCGGTAATTTAGTTAGTGCAGTCTTAATGCCTTCAACTATTTCGGCAGGGGCTAGCACAGCTATTTTTGGACTATTTGGAGCATTTTTGATGCTTGGCGTCTGTTTTCACCATAACGTTATTGTACGTGTTTTAAGTCGGACCTTTTTTCTATTCGTCATCATTAATATTGTGATGGATATTTTCCTTTCAGGAATTGACCTGGCAGGACATGTCGGTGGATTATTTGGCGGCTTTCTCATTGCATTTGTTGTTGGTGCCCCGTTATTAGGAAATATTAGCTTGATAAAGCGTTTCCTGAGTGGCACTATATTAACTGTGAGTTTGATAATACTAACTCTAGAATTGAAGTGATAATTTATGGCAGTCACCTCACGGATATACCGCACATTGTATGATGTTCAACAGTTGCTGAAAGAATTTAATGTGTTTGTATACGTTGGCAAAAGATTATACGATATAGAATTAATGGCAATTGAATTGGATAACTTATATCAATCTGGTGTCGTTGATAAGTCAACCTATGCTAAGGCAAAAATTGTTTTGCGCAAAGAACATCGTGAAGAACAAACGAGAATTAAAAGGGGTAAACTATATTAAATTGCCCAAGAAAGGAATCATTATGGCTAAAAAATTAATTGGTGTTGACCTTGGTGGTACGACCATCAAGTTTGCAATTTTAACGGAGAACGGTGAAATCCAACAAAAGTGGTCACTACGGACTAACATTTTGGATGATGGTTCACATATCGTCCCAGACATCATCGACTCAATTAATCACCACCTTGATTTATACAAGATGACACGCGATCAATTTATTGGAATTGGTATGGGTACACCGGGGACAATTGATCGTGAAGAAGGAACAGTTGTTGGAGCTTACAACTTAAACTGGAAGACGACCCAAAATGTTAAAGAACAGATTGAACAAGGCACAGGAATGCAATTTGCGCTTGATAACGATGCTAACGTTGCCGCTCTTGGTGAACGTTGGAAAGGTGCTGGTAATGAAGGTGATGATGTTGCATTCATGACTCTTGGTACTGGTGTCGGTGGTGGACTTATCTCCAATGGTAAGTTGATTCACGGTGTTGTTGGTGCCGGTGGGGAGGTAGGCCACATGATTGTTAAACCAAATGGCTACCTTTGTACCTGTGGTAATCATGGATGTCTTGAACAATATGCATCAGCTACTGGTATTGTTCACATTGCCCAAGATAAGGCCGAAGAATATGAAGGTAACAGCCGTTTAAAGGCAATGATTGACAACGGTGATGAAATTACAGCTAAAATCGTCTTTGACCTTGCAAAGGAAAATGACTACTTAGCAAATACTGTTGTTGACGAAGTATGTTTCTATCTTGGTTTAGCTGCTGCAAACTTGAGCAACGCGCTCAACCCTGAATACCTTGTTATTGGTGGTGGGGTTTCTGCAGCTGGGGAATTCTTATTGAAGCGAGTAAAGCAAAACTTTGAAAAATTTGCTTTCCCAACTGTCCGTACTTCAACTCAATTGAAGCTAGCTGAATTGGGTAATGATGCTGGTGTTATTGGTGCCGCATCATTGGCTCGTCAGTTTATCAACGAAGATTAATTTTAGTTTATTAAGGGGAAATGATAGTGGTACTTGGAGTTAGTTCTGGTTTGATGATTCTCAATGCTGTAATTTTAATCATCTTACTAGTATGGATTTTTAGCTGGGCATTTCAGACTTATCGTCGTAAGCATTATGCAACAGTGTTAAGTCAAGAGGATTTTAAAAAAGGAATGCGTAAAGCGCAGGTAATCGACCTCCGTCAAGAAAATGATTTTAAGCGGGGACATATTCTCGGTGCACGTAACTTACCGTACCCATACCTTCGCCAGCAATATGGCGAATTACGGAAAGACTTGCCAGTTTATCTTTATGATGAAGGAATGACATTAAGTACCCAAGCAGTTGCCTTTTTAGGTAAACATGGGTATAGTCACTTGTACATTTTAAAAGATGGTTACCGCGCATGGGACGGTAAGACTAAAAAGTCCAAGTATTAAAACAAAAGTAGTTATTACTTGTGTTTATAACTTTATCTACAAAAAAGGGGCCGATGACATCAAGTCACAGCCCTTCTTTTGTTTATAAAATCTAGTTATTATAGTTGGTGTGCGGAGCGACCCTTGCGAATAGCAGCTCGACGGTTTTGATCAAACTTTTCTTCCTCTTCTTCGGCAGGCTTAATAACAGTCTTATGGAAAGTCAGAACCCCACTAGCGATTGCAGCAACTGTTGCTAAACTACCAACTAAAATACCCTTTGCTAATTGTTTCATAACATAAAACCTCCTCGAAATTCTAGGTTACCTCCATTATGCAAGAATTAATGGTGATTTACCAGTAAGAAGGATAACTTTTAGCATAAAATTTATAAAAATGGAGAGTCAATATGAGTAAAGTAATTGCAATCGTTGGCCCAACGGCAGTAGGGAAAACAGCATTATCAATCAAACTAGCGCAAGCACTCAATGGTGAAATTATTTCAGGAGATTCAATGCAGGTCTATCGTCATTTAGATATCGGAACGGCCAAGGTCATGCCAGCAGAAATGGCAGGTGTTCCGCATCACCTAATTGATATTTGTGATATTGACGAGCGATTTTCCGCAGCTTGTTTTAAGAAAATGGCAAATGAAAAGATTACTGAGATTACAAGCCGCAATCACTTACCGATTATTGCCGGCGGGACTGGCTTCTACCTACAAGCTTTGACAGATAACCTTGCTCTTGGCAGCGACCAGTTTGACCAAGAAACGTTAAAAATCCGAAATTATTGGAAAACGCAAGCAAGAGAAAAAGGACCGGAATATGTATGGAAGCAGTTAGCAAAGCGTGATCCCGATGCTAGTACGCATATTCCACCAGCAAATACACGACGGGTAATTCGTGCGCTTGAAGTGATTCAAAAAACAGGTCAGCTCTTCTCAAAACAGCCCCAGTATATAACGGATAATGATTTTCTCTTAATTGGGTTAACAACCAATCGTCCAGCCTTATATGACCGGATTAATAAACGGGTGGACCTAATGATGGCTAATGGACTGTTGGAAGAAGCCCGCTGGTTATTTGATCATAATGGTGAAAATCTTCCAGCTGGAAAGGGGATTGGTTATCATGAATTGTTCCCGTACTTTCAGGGGAACTGTAGCCTTGATGATGCTGTCGCAAAGATTAAGCAAGATTCCCGTCATTATGCTAAGCGTCAACTAACCTGGTTTAGAAATAAGGCTGATACACATTGGTTTGACCTCTTGCGTAATCCAGAAGATATTAACCAAATTAAGCAGCTAATCGATGAATGGTTAAAAAAGTAAAGCTAAATGGGAAAGTTTTTGTTAATTGAAATAAAGCGTCTAAATAGAATTGACTTATGAGCTGTCTATTGTTATTCTATGTGACAGTGTTAAGGAGAGCGGCGGATGATTGAGACGATTGGTATAGTCGTTTTCACCTGTCGAGATTGTATGAAAGGGAATGAAAAGATTTATGGGTAAACACGTATTTACAAAAGATGAAGTTCGCCAACTGGTTAAGGATGAAGATATTCATTTCTTACGGGTGATGTTTACTGACCTATTAGGAACGATTAAGAGCGTTGACTTGCCGGTTAGTCAACTTGACAAGTTAATGGACAATAAAATTATGTTCGATGGTTCTTCAATCGATGGATTTGTCCGAATTGAAGAAAGTGACATGTACCTCTACCCAGATATGTCTACTTGGCTGGCATTCCCTTGGGGTGCAGAGCACGGTAAGGTTGCCCGCGTAATTTGCAGTGTTTATAAGACTGATGGTACCCCATTTGAAGGTGATCCCCGTAATAACTTAAAGCGTGTGCTTGAAGACATGCGCAAGATGGGCTTTAAGGACTTTAATATCGGTCCTGAGCCAGAATTCTTTCTTTTTAAGACTGATGAAAAGGGTAATCCGACAACAAACTTAAACGATAAAGAAAATTACTTTGATATGGAACCAGCTGATCCTGGCGAAGACTGTCGGCGCGATATTGTATTAGCCCTTGAAAAGATGGGCTTTGATGTTGAAGCTGCCCACCATGAAGTTGCTCCGGGACAACATGAAGTAGATTTCAAATATTCTGATGCGCTTGAAGCGGCTGATAACATTCAAACATTTAAGTTTGTTGTTAAGACAATTGCCAAGAACTATGGCTTCCATGCCACATTTATGCCTAAGCCATTATCAGGAATTAATGGTTCGGGAATGCACCTTAATATGTCATTATTTAAGCAAGATGGTACTAATGCATTCTTTGATGAAAATGATAAAGATCAGCTTTCTACAACAGCCTATCATTTTCTTGGCGGATTAATGAAACACGCGCGGAGTTATACAGCAATTTGCAACCCAATTGTTAACTCTTATAAGCGACTAGTTCCTGGTTACGAAGCACCGGTTTATGTTGCTTGGTCAACATCTAACCGGTCACCGCTTGTCCGGATCCCAAGTGATCGGGGGATGGGAACTCGGCTGGAATTACGATCAGCTGATCCATCAGCTAATCCTTACCTTGCAATTGCTGCTGTCCTTGAAGCCGGCCTTGATGGCTTGCGTAACAGCTTACCGCCAATTCACAATGTCGATGAAAACATCTACACAATGACGAAGGAAGAACGGGTAGAAAAAGATATTCGTGATTTACCTGATACCTTGCATAATGCATTGAAGTCATTAGCAGCCGATGAAGTTGTAAAAGGATCAATGGGTGACCACTTGTACCACAGCTTCATGGAAGCCAAGACGCGAGAATACGCTTCTTATCGTCAACACGTTTCTGATTGGGAACGGCAACACTATATGGAACAATACTAAAACTAAACTAACGTCTGGTTGTTGTACCAGGCGTTATTTATGCGAAAATGATTGATGAATTGACAAATATGTTGTTTCATATACAATTATATTTGTTGCATTGAAAGGAGTGCCGTCTATTAGGGATGACATCCTTTTAAAGGATTGTTAGAGGATTCTAACAGTCAGTTTTAATTTGGGGATATTATATCCTGATTAGTTACTAAAGGAGAGTCTTAGATAATGGATCAAAAGGTCAGAGTTCGATATGCACCTAGCCCAACAGGCTTCTTACATATTGGAAATGCTCAATCAGCATTATTTAATTATTTATTTGCGCGTCACTTTAACGGTACGATGGTATTACGGATTGAAGATACGGATACTAAGCGAAACGTTGAAGATGGTGAAGCTAGTCAAAAAGAAAACCTTCATTGGTTAGGAATTGACTGGGATGAAGGTCCAAACAAACCAAATCCAAAGTACGCTCCATACCGCCAAAGTGAACGTAACAAGGAAGGTATCTACCATAAGTACATCCAAGAATTATTAGATAAGGGAATTGCCTACAAAGACTACTCAACCGAAGAAGAATTAGCAGAGATGCGGGAACGTCAAAAGGCTAACAATGAACCGCCTCACTATGACGGCCGTTGGTACGGTAAGAGCGAAGAAGAACAAAAAGCTGCTGAAGCAAAAGGCTTAAAGCCAACTATTCGTTTCCATTTCCCTAAGGATCATGATTATGAATGGGACGATATTGCGCGGGGCCACGTTTCCTTTAATTCTGACAATCTTGGTGGGGACTTCATCATCGAAAAAAGTGATGGGATGCCTACTTATAACTTTGCGGTAGTAGTTGATGATCACACCATGGATATTACACATGTTTTACGGGGCGCTGATCATATTTCAAATACGCCAAAGCAAATTGCTATTTATGAAGCATTGGGCTGGGATCACCCAACTTTCTGTCATATCCCATTGATTTTTAACCCTAAGACTCGCAAGAAGTTAAGTAAGCGTGATAAGGATACATTACAGTTCATCAGCGAATACAAGAAGCATGGATACCTTCATGAAGCAATCTTTAACTTCATTGCTTTCTTAGGTTGGTCTCCAGTTGGTGAGCGTGAAATTTATTCAAAGGATGAATTGATTAAGGTATACGATCCAAAGCGGATGTCAAAGGCACCAGCATACTTTGACCAAAAGAAGCTCGATTGGATGAATGCCCAATACATCAAGAGTATGTCAATTGATGAACTTACGGATCGCACAATGAAACTAATTAAGGAAGGCGAAACTGAAGAAGCTGAGCGCCTCCAAACTATTCCAGAAGATCAATTAACTACCCTGCTTAAGAAGACGATTGAGGTTCACCAGCGTGATGTTAATAAATTACTTGAAGTGGTTCAATATGCATGGTCTTACTACACTGTCCTTGACCAATCATTTAACTATGACTTACTAAAGGACAATGAGGACTTTGCTAATGATGACGTCCTAGCGGTTATTAAGGGCTTAAAAGATAAGCTTGAAAATGGCGGGGACGATCTTGATTACAGTCAAGCAATTAAGGAGGTTGGTAAGGATACTGGTATTAAGGGTCGGGGATTATACTTCCCATTAAACTTAGCCTTTACTGGTTCAACCTCTGCACCACAAATTTACGAGATTATGGATATTTATTCTCGTGATACTGACATTGAATTACTTGATCGAATGATTAAGGCCTTTGAAAACTAAAATCATAGAAGCACAGTACAATTGTCTAAGGTTGTATTGTGCTTTTCATTTTAAAGTGGCCTATAATTAATTTAAGGAATGATTAAAAGGGGCTCTTCGTCAAGAAGTAC
>NZ_QORN01000036.1:0-22594 GCF_014830205.1 Limosilactobacillus walteri | reverse complement strand
CTCGTCGATGCGCTGGTCGATGCGCTAGTTGATGCACTTACTGAGGCACTAGTTGATGCACTCGTTGATGCACTTACTGATGCACTGGTCGAGGCACTAGTTGATGCGCTCGTTGAGGCGCTCGTCGATGCACTTGTTGAAGCGCTGGTTGATGCGCTCGTCGAAGCTGAAACCGATCCACTGGTTGATGCACTTATCGAACCACTCGTCGAAGCTGAAACCGATCCACTGGTTGATGCACTTATCGAACCACTCGTTGAAGCTGAAACCGATCCACTAGTTGAGGCGCTTATCGAACCACTCGTTGAAGCTGAAACTGATCCACTGGTTGAGGCGCTTATCGAACCACTTGTTGAAGCCGAGATTGATCCACTTTCACTAGCAGATTCTGACATACTTTCCGAATGCTTAGTACCACTAGTATATTCAACTTTGGTAGTTCCTGGTTTGTCAATGTTACTCATAACATCAGCAACGTTTACATTGCCCGATTCTTCCCCAATCGTAGGACCAACAGTATATGTTGTTCCATCTACTGTACTAAGGTTGTTGCCAAAGTAGTTAGAATTAATGGTTTTGCCGTCATTAGTTACGATGACATTTGTATTATTGGCATTAACCTTCATTTCATTCATAGTGACACTTTTTCCAACTGTTGAATACGTATTTCCACTAGTTGTATTGAAGGTCAAGTGGCTAGGGTCATTAATATTAACTGTTAAGTTTAAGTTCTTGCTTGTATTAGACCAGCTTGCTGCCCCGGCAATGTTAGAACCACCTTGAGGAGCATTGGCAGTGACAGTGGACCCCGGGTTAAAGTTTAGATTTCCTTGTCCAGCACCAGAGAATACAATATTAGCAGTACCTTGACCATTAACTGTTAAGTTTACATTGGATTTCCCAATAGTCATTTGGAGATTACCAACTTGATCTTCAGAACTAACAGTAATATTGTTATTTCCAGTCGTTGTCATTGTTACATTAGAGTTATCGCCAATAGTAAATGTTCGATCATGAAGGTATCCATCTCGTTGCTCCATAAAGACATTTGAATAGGTATTACCCTTAATGGTAACTTCAGCGTTATTTCCTATAGTAAATACTTGGTTTGCGTCCCCACGCATTTGAACACCAAAGTCTGTAATACCCCCACCATCAAGGACAACATGAGCACCATCTGCTATATTCATTCCATAGCCAATATAAATTAAGTTTCTACCACTATTAGCTGATGGATAAGGTGCTGTTCCAGGACCAGTCGCCGCTCCAACTCCTGTCCAATTAAAGAAGTTGGTTGAAATATTTGTTCCATTATAGTTATAGGAATTTACTGCCGTAATTGTAGTATTGCCTTCAATATTGAAGGTCGGACCATTGACAGTTTGTGCAGGAGTAGTATAACCCGTTTCAGACCAAACAGCCGTTCCGCCAACTGCTGTTACATCTTTGTAAGTCAAATTAGCATTATCTTGTAATGTAAATGCTCCATGCTCATGAGCCGTATATATCTTAGCGTTATTAACAGTTACAGACTTATTCTGCACAATTACTGTAGTATTACCAAAGTTAATGGAATGACCATTACCATTAATTACAACGTCATTAGGAGCCAAGGTCGTATTCCAAAAATTATCGATATCACCTGTTAAATTAATAACTTTAGTACTAGAATTTGTAAGGGCATTCCATAATTCATCAGCATTTTCTACATCTACCTCACCCTCTTTAGCTACTGATGGCTGTTGCATTAAATTTGTGTTAAAAATTGATGCAACTGCTGCTGTAGTCAAGTTATTAGTAGCTGCTTTGGTAGTGGATAGACTTTGCGTAGCTGAAAGATTAATACTTTCTGTTTGATTGGTACTTGACGTAACTGAATTATTATTGCTGCCTGTCATCGAACCAGTAGTAGAATTAGTCTTCGTACTTGTTATACTACTACTTGTCGAATTAGTGCTTGTTGTACTGGTACTTTCGGAGGCCATACTAGTGCTTGCAGAAGTCGACCCAGAATTGGAAGTAGTATTCGAATTACTATTAACATTTTCCGTTACGGAAGTTGATGTTTCTGCACCACTTGTACTAACAGAAGTGGAATTTGTACTATTACTATTCGATGTACTATTTGCATTATCAGTTGATTGACTGGTCGAAGTACTAGTTGAGCCAGAATTAGATCCAATTACATGTGAATTTTGATCAACAGATGTAGTTGCAGCATGTGCTTCTGTTGGGTTTGCCGTTCCAGCAACACCAATTCCAAGTAATGTAGCAACTGCAGCAGCTCCTTTTTTATAAGCATCTGTCGTTTCAGTCCCATGATCATCTTTTAGCGAATCAAGATCATTGAAATTTGTTGGTTTTACTTCCTGTTTAGACTTAAAAAAGAAAGTTTTAAAAAACCGAGTTATAGCACTAAACCAACCGTGCTTTGTCTTATACAATTTTACTTTACTTTTATCTTCTTGGTCATTATTATGTCTGGCCATAGTAAATCAACCTCCTCATTATCAGTCGATATTCACTAATCTACCGATAATCAACATATTGCGTTAGTTACAATTCTACACCTAATCAAAGATAAAGTTAATAAAAATATTATCATTTTTATGCCAACTTATTTGGTCTTTTATGCAAATCTTATATTCCCCCTTAATAATCAAATGATAACGTCCCCTCTCTTACGCTTTTAGTGTATAACAAAAGACTGTAGTCTAAAAATAAAACGTACAGTCTAAATAAAAATTATTAATAAGCAGGCAATAACAGGGGCATAAATTACCATTTTAGTAGCTCATGACTTTTTTCAATCCGTATAGTTGCTGACTATTTCTATTTTCTACAAAAAATAACTAAACAACATCATTGCTAATACAATAATTAATAATGCTCCCATTAAGATAGAACGAAAATTAAACGGTTCTTTTTTCTTTTTGTAGGGCTTTTGCTGTTCTTCTTCTACCTTATCAAGTCTTTTTAAGGCGTGTTGCTGTACCAATGAATGCTCATCATCCTGTTTTCCTTTACTCATTTCAACACCTCTCCAACCTTTTTACGATATTCTTCAACGGTAGCTTCACTTGCCATCTGTCGTTGCTTATCAATTAGTTCTTTCATTAATGCAGGTTTTAATAATGCTTCAAGAATATGCTTACTCATTGCTATCGCTTCATCAGATTTAAAAACATTTTCAGCAATTACAAAATTTGGTTCATGAAGTGTTTCTTCAAAGCCAACAATTAACATATTCTGTTCAAAAGCTCCACGAACCGCATCAAGAATTTCTTGTTGTCGATTAATATCTAAGTATATATCAGATGTGGCTATTAACTCTTTTACATGTTTAGTGCTTACATTAGGGTAAAGTTTAACATTTGGATATCGCTGATAACTCAATAGTTTTTCAGACATCTCTGTTACCGCTGCAATTTTAAACTTAACTTTAGGTAATTGTTCAACAAGAGTAGATAACCCGATAATCTCATCTGAATTAGTTAAAATCAGCGCTTGGGGACGTAACTGATTAGCACGAGGATGCGGATAGATTATCCCTAAATAATCAAAATCAACATTTTTTGAACTGCCTTGTAATCTAGACTTTAGTCGATGCCAGTCTGGATAATTTTGGAAAATAATTTTCTTCGTTCTTGTTGGATTGTCAATCAAAAATTGCATATTGCCAGGTAAAACATCGTTAATAATTTTTTCATGCCAAAACAAGGTATCTGAACCATTAGAATGTAATTGCAATGAGATATTAAGACTAAGATCTAATGTATTATATAAAATGTGGTCTAAATTAAAGTGGCGTATTTGCAAGTAATAAATTGCAAATTCTATGAATGAGGAAAAGTGCCTCATTTTATTCGTGGTTAAAAATAAATCTCCAGCAACTAAATTCCACTCTAAAAAAGATTGGTTTTTCTTATCAAAATATGTTCGCCAAACAGGATGACCATTTTGATAATCGGTGCGTTCAAAACGGTAGCCGTACTGATTGTAATGGTCAGTCCAACTAATATTTCCTGCACTATCGAGCCACTGAACTTCTTTTACTTGTCGAGAATTGTCAGTAGCACTGTATATGATATTTGCTTTCTTTTCATCAAGATCATAAATTGTTCCAGAATTAGCAGTACTAAGAATGCGCCAATAGTGTGGTACTGCTAATTGATCAAAATACATAGGATTACGATTTTTATTATAACGTCCAAAGTATTGGATCGGTGATTCTATATCAGTTGGCAAAAAACCATCGTCATTAAGTATTACTGTTGGAATGTTGAACTTTGCAATTCGCTGAGAACGTAATAAATCAAATGAAGCTTGATCAAAATTGTCAAATAAATTAAGCATTATGTAACTCTCCTAATAATCTCTGCCATTTTTCAGCAACCTCGGTAGTTAGGTATGATTTAGCTATTTTATACGAGTATTGATGAAATTTCTTAAGACTAGGCTGCGTAAATGTATTAATAATTGCTGTAGCTAGCAACGACTCCTTTTTATGTGTGTCCCAGTCCTCTTCATAAGGTAGCAAGTACCCGTTCTTTTGTTCTTCAATAAAGGTTTGATTACCATAGGGTACATCAAAACCAATCATTGATAACCCAGAACCAACCGCTTCTAATAAACTTAGCCCAAATCCTTCACTAGTTGAACCTGCAATATAGGTTTCATATTTCTGATATACATTTGCTAAATTCCGTTGTCCCATTAAACGGATATAAGACTGCGCCTCTGCCTTTTTAATTAATTCTTGTAGGCGGCCTCTTTCTCCACCTTCGCCATAAATATCAAGGGTTAAATCTGGAATCCTTTTCTTAGCAATAGTACTTGCCTTAATAATCCAATCAACATGTTTTTCTTTTGCCAACCGTGATGCGGTAATCATCGAACACGGTTTCCGTTTCTCAATTGGGTTTACTAATTGATGAATACTACCAACTGGAATTGCTACTATTTTAGGCGTGGCATTATAGAAGTGTCGAAATTGCTTCGTCAATAAGTCTTGTTGTTTTTTAGTAGCAACAACATAGCAATCTACATCTCTATAGTGGGTAAATTGATATTCGTAAAAATTATTCCAAAGAACCTGATGGTCATTTGTATAGTGCTTATCATAATGATCGGCATGTACTGCAACAATTAATTTTGCTGGTTTATGATAAGCAAAAACTAATGGTCCATTGACAAGTTGTTTATCTTCATCCATTCGATCAAGAATAATCACATCATTTGATTGGAAATTGAGCTTTTTCAGCATCGCCTGATATAATTCAGTTTTTGAATAGTAATAACAATCCGAAAATTCAAATGTTTCATTACCATTTTTACCTACATGTTGTACATACGCACATGTACCGTCTTCATTATAAAATTCACGAAAAACAACACGATTATTATCCTTAGCACCTGTATAGTATTCAGTCGCATATTTCACATAAGAATAGAACTCCCGCTTAATTAAACGATTATTAAATAAATAGCTAACCTGATCAATTGTCTTCTTTGATTGATCATTATAACGAGGTACAATAGTCAAATTTTCACTTTGACAAGTAAAATAAACTTCTTTACTACCATTATCATCCTGACAAACAAATCCACGTTGTTCTAAATTAGCTTTCGCTACAAAATCTTTTAACAAAACAGTTGATGAAGAAATTTTAACATCAGTAAAGAAATTATATAGCCAAATAATTTGATCATTATTAAAACCAAGGTTGGAGGTTAAATCTGCAATATTATTTCCTAAGATCAAATCAGAGAAAACAAATTTTGCTGCTATATCAGCATCACGAAAAGCCTGAGCTCGATATGCTTGAGCATATTCAACTCCACTACTAGCCCACCCAATTCCTAAATTAATATTATATACAGTCATGTTCTCCTCCACCTATTAATTAAAATGTACTATTAAATTATTATCCTTATCGAGACTAATTGTACTCAACATTAAATTATCAACTGCCTGTTGCTTTGCTTTTTTAAACATTTTTTCAAAAGCAATTAATGCTTTTTTCTGATAGATGAATTTAGGATCTCGTTGAGCGCTTCCCCATGGTTGCACAATCATCTCCAATTTAGATAGATAAGCCATCTGATCCATCCAGCTCTGATCTAATGCAGCTAATAAAGATACCCGATAAAATTGATTTAATTGTTGACTATTTACTAACATTTTTGCCTTGGTTTCCAGCTTTCGTTGACAAAAATTTTCTAGATAATTTTTAAGACTATCACTCGTCATCTTTAGATCCGCCGGAAGTTCGATAACCTCATAAGTAAAATGTTGATTCATTAATCTACGCACATCATCTCTCGACCAACTATTCTTCTGAGATAAATACAGGCTAATACCATCACTTAACCAACGTCCCGTAGTCTTTTCTAAATGCGGCATTTCCATTAGCTGTGTTCGTTTCATATATAAGTGATTTCTTTGTATTTTTAATGCTCGCTCATTATCATTAATCATTTTTCTTGAAGAGCGCTGATTAGCAGATACCCGATCATCAAGCATTGACAGACTCATTTGTAATCGTAAACTTTTTAGATTTTTATTAGTTAATTTTTTTTGTAATCGTCGATAATATTTTTTGAAACGTTTAGTGCTGTTTTTAGCAATATATGCATCTTCTAATGAAATATAAAAACGGCTTGACCCGGGATCTCCTTGCCGTCCCGCGCGTCCTGCAAGTTGCTTTTTTACTCGTTCTGGAAGCATTTCTGTACCAATTACAGCCAAACCGCCAAGCTCTACAACACCCTTTCCAAGCTTTATATCTGTTCCTCGACCAGCCATATTAGTTGCAACTGTTACAGCACCTTTTTGTCCTGCATCTTTAACTATCATTGCTTCTCGAACAATATTAAAAGCATTTAAGACATTATGAGGAATTCCTTGATCTAACAATAGTTCTGAAATAATTTCAGAATTTTCTACGGAACCAGCAACTAATAAAATAGGCCGTCCTTGGTTGTGTAATTGAATTGTTTCTCGAATTGCCTCACTAAGTTTTTGACGAGTTGTCAGGTATATCTTATCTGGATAATCATGACGAATAACTTCTTTTCTAGTTGGAATTTGAATAACTCGCATTTTATATACTTGAAAAAATTCTTGTTCATCACTCTTAACAGTCCCACTCATTCCAGAAACCTTGTTAAATAATCCAAAAAGACTTGGGAAAGTAATCGAAGCAGCAACTCTTTGGTTTTGAGTTAATTTAACTTTCTCTTTCTCTTCAATTGCTTGATGCAATCCAGTGCTTACCTTCACCCCTTTTTTTAATCGTCCATTAGTTTCATCTAGTAAGACAACCTTACCCTCACTTACCAAGTAATCATGCCCATTACGCATAATAAAATGGGCTCGTAAGGCTAAAACTATATGACGATATATTTCACGATTTGCATCATTAAATAGGTCATCAATCCTAAAGAAACGTTGTGCTTGTCTAATACCATGAAGAGTGAGCCAAACAGCCGTTTGTTCCTGATTCAGCTTATAATCAACTTTAGAATGCAAGGTGTGAACAAATTCATCAGCTAAATGATACAAGTTAGACTGTAAGATTGGTGTACTTGATACAACAAAAGGAGAGGTTGCTTCATCAAGTAAAATTGCATCTACTTCATCAATAATTACATAGTTAAACGGCCGTAAATATTGCTCATCTTTATTGGTTGCCAAATTGTTAAATAAGTAATCAAACGCAAGATTAGTCGCCGTTGTATAAACGATATCCGCTTCGTACCATTTTCTTTTAACTGCTGGCTTAACTTTTTGATTTTCTTGACTCTTTTCTTTCCGAAATCCTGTACTGACAGTTAAACCGAGCCATTCATAAACAGGCCGTAATTGTTCTTCGTCACGTTGCGCTAAATAATCGTTCGGTGTCAGCAACATTGCTCCCTGCCCACTAAGTGCATTAAGGTATAAGGGCATCGTTGCAGTTAATGTTTTCCCCTCACCAGTTTTCATTTCAGCAATGTTTCCTTGATTTAACACAATAGCTCCCATTACTTGAACATCGTAAGGAAACATTCCTAGAATACGATAATCAGCTTCGCGAACTGTTGCATAAGCTCGTGGTAAAATTTCATCAATTGTCTTACCTGCTGCTAATTGTTCCTTTAATAGAGTAGTTTGTCCTTGTAATTCCTCATCACTCAATGCTCGCATTTCTGCTGCCAGATCATTAACCCTCTTTAAAATCTTTTTTACTTTGAGCAATCTAAATTGAGCCATTCTATCCCTCTTCTGAATTTATTTTTCTAATTACTGAAAAAATAATCGGCCAATCTGGTTCAATGAGATTTGTTGAACTCCAAAATGTTGGTGCGATTAGTGGATAAGTAACGTCCGCAAGATCAGAAGCTTCCTGATTTGGAACAATAGACTTAATCGTTGGCAATTCCATTTTTAAATTAAAAGCAACACGATTCAAAAGCGGCGTCGTACTTATAACATTAGCATTAAGCGACCGATTAGTTATAAGCCACTGTTTTATAGCTGGTGCAATATCAAGAGATGACTGCCATGCAATACTAATTGGTTGAACTTTAAATTGACTGTATTGTTTTAAATGTCCTTGCGTCTTTTTTACACGTTTCCCATCAGCAATCAATAAAACATTTGGTATACCCTTAGCTTCTTCATTTATCATTGAGTGAACCCATAAATCTTCGTTTGCATTAACCGAAAGAGCTGCATCACAAATTTCAAAACGTTTAAAATGTAAGTCAATCAATCCATTACTAATTAATTCTAGTCGATATTGAACTGCATTGTTGGGGTAAGTGAACTCTAAGGATCGCTTTTGAAACTCATAGTGACTAATTTCACGATCTTGAGCATCAAAGAAAGTTAACCGATTTATTAATGAGTAAGTTGGTGTAGCACTCGCAATAACACTCAGTCTATATTTATGGTTATTGCGAAGCATTGGCAACTGTGGAACTATTTTTGTTGACTGATATGAATTAATCGATGTCCAAGTCATTAGGCTATTTCCAGATGACATTAAGGAATTATGAAAATCAACACTGTAATCGTCATGAATTTTAATTTTCGATCCTGCATAATATGCATTGGCTTGTTCCCAATATCCTTCATTAACAAATTGTTGCATTTCTTATTTCACTCCACGTCTAAAATTGCGGTTTATTTCATTTAAGCGCTCAGCAAACCATTGAACAACCATTGGATCATCATTATGCCGACCTGGGAATCCTTTACTGACAAATAATAATGATTTTTTTATTGCCGAAGATTTATGCATTCGTTTCATCGCCAAGTTATCATAATCATCATTAGCCATATATCCAATGTATAGCCGCGTTTTAGTTAAATCATTTTTATCCATTAATTGCCAAAATTCCTGATCTAAACGTTCTAATGTTTTAGTATTTAGAGAATCAACTAATTGATTATCTATATCAAAAATTGTGTCAAACTCATCAGGACGTTCTAAACGGCTTCGAACTGCAACTTGTCCCAGATCAAGTGTTGGTTTAGCAACATTGATAGCATACGGCGATAACTGCGCACCTAATTTAACTGCAGGATATGTTCCCATTGAAATACCATTCATAACCAATTGTTGATTATTAAAGCCTAGTTTCTGTAATGTAGATATAATTACTTGTTTTATTCGTTCTTCTATTAATTGCCCAGTGTAAAATTGACCAATAGCTAGTCGCATATCCGTAAATAGTAACGCAGGCGTATGATTACGCCGAAAGAGCGGATATGCTTCAAACCCTTCCAATCCACGTGCTCCTGAAAAGTACACATTTAATGGTGGTCTTAGATCACCTGGGTTGAAGTAATATGCAACGTCTTCACCCGTCTGTGGATCGACTATCCGTTTTCCACCAGCTAAAAATTCTCCATTATTTTGACGAGACCAACGTATGTGCAGCATACCCAAAGTTAAGTCTCCGCTACCCATTACTTCAACATTAATGTTTGCAAATCTAGGTACGTCTGCGACTTCAACTGGTAAATCTTTTTCGTCACGATTATTAAAATTAATAATATAGTTTTCTTCTGGATTTCCATCACCTTGCTCATCTTGAATGAAGATCCGAAATCTAAGATTCACGTTAGTTGATTTTTTAAATTCATAACTGATTTTTATTACTCGAAATGGATCAATATAAATATTACTTTGATACGCTCCTATATTCTGCCATTTATTGTGACTTTCAATTTTTAAATGTAAATGCCCGCTATCGAGAAAATCTACTTTGGGTTCATTTAATAACAAACTAGTAGGTGAAATCCTTATTCCTGATTGTCCCTTATAATATTTAGTTGGTAACTGATTGATTAGACTTTGTGGATCTTCGACAATCTGATGAGCTGCTTGGTATTCTAAGAATTTTTTTCCCGCATTACTTAGTTTTTCCTCCAAAAGTGGTGAATACAGTACATTATAGGGATCTACACGCCATTGAAGCTCTTGCCATTGCTTATCTGTTAAACTAGCTCCTACAGTAAGGATTACCAAATCAAATTTTTTTACTTTTGAATACGGATATGCATTATGTAACCAGGTTATTTGATCGGGAATACTATATTTTAGTGCCCAATTTTCTGCTCCTAGTTGCAATACATTCATACTACTCACTTCACTTTTCTAAGACTGTTTGCCATTTTTTTAACAACTCTACTGTCGAATACTTATTCATCAATTGAACATTATATACTAATGATTCGTTCCAGTGTTTAAGATTACCTATATAGTAATTAAGACCGTTATTTAACTCCTTAATCGTTTTACAAACTAAACCATTCTGATAATCCTTGATTCTTTTTATAGGACGTCGATATAGCTGAGGAATACCAGTACTAATTGCTGTTGTTTGAATAAATTCATCTGGATTATTTCCCCAATCAATCAATATTCTTAGTGAATCAAACTGCTTACCAATCTCAGCCTCGGTTACGATTCGATGTGCTTCTATTGATAATTTAGGGACTTTCTTCTTTTTCATTAAAATTTCTTCAATTTCGTTACGCTCATCAGAAGTTAATATAAATTCTCCTTCATGTTGCTTTTTTAACCACTCAATTGCTTGTTGTGTCATATAAAATTTTTCTGGACTATAGCTAAGCAAAACTAGGCCCTCTTTGTCTGGGGACACAATAAGTCTTTCGTAAATCATCTCAACAATTTGACGAACATCTTTTTCATCCGTTGACTCAACAAAAAGACCAATTCGCTCTCTTTGTGACCGTTGGCTATGTCCCAAACTAAAGCGTGATTGAAATAAAGAGAGTAAAGTTGGCGATACTTTCAAGTGTTCTTTCACATTTTTTTGTGTTTCTTCATCATCAACAAGTAGTTTTAAACTATTTTTATGGTTGTTAAGATATGCAAGTTTATTTTTATATGGGTGCCATCGACTGATTGAATAAATTGGCTGATAAGCTTGATAAATTTTTTCATCAATAACCGCCTCATCATCTAACGTAACGATTAAGTTATCTGTTTGAATATCAAAGTTATTTAAAATATGTTCTTGTACAACTTCAGCTAGCAATTCACTTAAATGCGTGTATTCATGATGTTTCGTTAATTCGGAAAACATATTATTGACTTCTACGTGATCTGTTAATAAATTATGCTTTATCCGCCAATAGCCTTGTTCATCATAGTAAATATGTTGATATGCTTGGCCAGCATCGAATAATTCTTCACGCGAAACAAATCCTCGACTATCTAGAACTAAACGTCTAGTTTTTTGCTCTTTTTCTAAATAATCAACATATAAAATTTTTCCTTGGGTATCGAAAGTAATTTTAGCGTAAGGATGGTTATTTTCTATGACAAATATCCTAAAATTTGTATAATCATAATAAGCATCAGCAGGCCAATTGAAGTCTCGATAATCAATAATTCGATTATCGAGATGGTCAATTCCTTGTAAATAATCAAATACACTAACAACTTCTTTAGGAGCAAGCATTAATTGATTCATTTTAGTCGATAATTGCGGCTGATAATCAGTTATTACTAACGAATACTGTTCATCATCAGCTTGAAGAAGCTTGACATGACTAACTGTATCATCAAACTCAATCTTTGGAACCGTATACGCCCAATCTGTTAATAAGTCATGCCATCCTGGGATTAAATAATTCATAGACTTTCTTCCTTTAATAATTGTTCATATTTTAATGGGAAGATTAGCATCAACAACTGATCTTTAATTCCCTGCATAAACATTACGATCATAATTATATTCATCGGTACGATTGCTAATCCAGCAAAGCCACCTAGTACTTGATTTCCTAGTAACCCAAAGCTTAATTGAATAGCATTTAACAATGCACCAGGAAATGATACCATAATTAATTTTTGCCGTAGATATTTTCTTGTGGGTTCTCCCGGTCGAATCCCAAGTATATAGTTGTTGCTGCGAAGCATAGTCTTAGCTTGCTGTTTAGGATCAAACTGAACAAATGTAAAAAAATAAAATAATATAAATGCTAATAAACCACTGACTATAACATTAAAATATGGATTAACTAAGAATGACCGTGTACCAAACCGATTAACTAAAAGGGTTGGTAACATCAAAATTGACATTCCAATCATATACGTCATCATCGCACCATTATTAAGTCCAATTGGTAAAATTAGTGGTTTATCCTTACTACTCATCATTGTATTGATCATTTTAATTGGATAATAAGCTCGATTAAAAGCAATCCAAAAAATTAGAATAAGAAAACTTGTAAGGATAGTTCCTCCAATCCAGAGAATACCACCAGGTTGTTGGCCTAATGATTTAATAGCTCGTATAAGGTTAGGAGTCGAACCAGAAATAATATTAAACATAATTAATGTAATAGTACCACCAATGCCAAAACTCATATTCATATTACCGAGCCAGATAACAAACATACTACCAGCCGTTAACATTAAAATAACCATTATACTTTTAAAGCTGTTTGTAGTAATATGCATTCCTAAAGTAATTGCCAGTGATTGAATTACTGCAAATAACAATGAACACCATTGCTGAATTTTCATCATCTGTTGAGTAGATAATGTATCAAAATAAAATAGCCTCATCATTGTTAAAAGTTGTACAAACATCATTGCAATCATTAGTGGAGTTAGTCCGATCATAAATAGTGATAAGTGTTGTAAATTACCACCACTCATAAAACTCATTATTCCGATTGGACTATCCATAAGGACCTGGCGAAATTCTTGCGAAGTTTGAGCTAAAGGAATCGGAATTGAACTCCCAAGCATATAAATAAGCAAAATAAATAATGTCGTTCCCAGTTTCTTTAATAAATTTTTCATTTGTGTTGTATTTGTCAATATTCTACACCATATCCTTAGTTATAAGAAAACAGTCATATTATAACCTTATTATTCCCTTATTATACACTAATTCAAACATTGCTAGACGTTACTTAGAGCCTAAATAATTATTCATATTGAAGTTTTAAAATTGCATCAATCAATAACTTTTTTGTAAAATACCCTTCCCTAATTAATCTAGCAACCGAATCAATATTATCAATCATATTAGCATACTCGGTATCTGTAATTTTCTTTACTTTGATAACTGCTTCATCTAATGAATCCGCAATAATCCCAAGTCTTTTTCTTACAATCAAATCTCGTGCCGGTGTTTGACTATTTATTATTACAGGGATACCAGCAGCTAAATAAGTACTTAACTTGTATGAAACATTCATCGTCATATATTGAGACCAATATGAATTGTCACTCCATAAAAGACCAAATCCACCTGAATTTCGTAAATCACTTAGTAAAATGGGATCTGGTTGCCACCCCATCGGCTTTGCATTTTTATCATCACTCCATGTTTTTTTGTCTGAAAATACATGTAAACTTACATCTGAATAATTCCAATTATTAACAAATGTGAACTTCTCTGGATCACCCGCAAAATTAATTATTTTTTTATTTTCTCGTTTTAACGGATATAATTCAACGTTTGAAACATGGTCCCAAACTTCCTGTAAAACAATCTTATCAACTTTTAAACCATGTTTTTGCAGAAAGCTTACCATAGCCTTCGTCGGCGCAATGATTACATCTGCTCGATTGTAATAGTCAATAAACTTAGGCAAAAGGTAACGATTGGTAGGAAACATCAGAGGAACCACATCATGAATAAAAATGACCTTATTAATTTGATATATACTTAGATGATCAATAAATTTAATATCCCAATCGATCGTATTCCAACTTGGAGATTGAAAAATAACCGTATCGCCCATTGCCACAGACGCAATTATCCCGTCAAATCTCGCTTGTAAATGTGTTGATGATTCTTGTGACCAATCATAATGATAAATACCCAATTCTTTAAACCCTAATTGATCACACGCTATTTTGGCCACTTGGTTTTGAGCAATCTGCGCCGTGCTTTTATAGCTAAATCCATAAAGGTTTGTAATGTGAACCGTCATCTTAAAATTCCTCCAGTTGCCGTCATTGTCGTACTCGTCTTTATAATCATACACCATATAATTGATGCATAATTAAATTATTAAAAAGTAAACGATATATGAATACTTTATATTTTTAATAAATATTATATACTTAAGTTAATTAATCTTAGGAGAATTTTATCATAATGCAAAAAAATTGTTGCGCTTTCTAGCGACTACCATTACATAAATCAGATTGAAACAACTATTAAATCAATTATATACAATAATTCAAATGTTAAAATTTATGTGATTAATAGTGATATCCCACAAGAATGGTTTTTAGGAGTTAATAGCTTTCTAGCAGAATCAACTAGTGAAGTATGCGATTTAAAAATTAATCCAAATAATATAGAATCTTTGCAAACATCATGGGACCATATCAGCAACATTTCATGGGGAAGGATCATGATCCCACAATTAATTAAAGACAAACGAGTATTATACCTAGATAGCGATATTATTGTTAATAGTAATATTGATAATTTATTTAGTATTAACATGCAGCAATATGTTTTAGGTGCTGTCCCGGAATATTTCCAACCAGCTAGTCACACTATGTTCAATTCGGGGGTTTTGCTATTAGACAACCAAAAGCTTAAAAAAGACGACAATTTTATACCAACAATTCTTGAACAGGCTAAAAATAATCTTGAGAACGGTGATGAAACAGCCCTAAATGATTATTTCAAAAATTATTATTCATTACCCGCAACATATAATTACCAAATTGGGTATGATCTAATGTGTTATTATCCTACCGTTAACTTTGATGCCCAACGAAAAAATTACTTGCAAAAAATTGAAGAAGTGAAAGACCCGAAAATAATTCATTACCTGTACCAGCAAAAGCCATGGCGTTTTGGCATTGCTTCTAGGTTGAGAGAGCTTTGGTGGCACTATCGGATGATGGATTTTATGACTGCTGTTTCTCATACACCCGCAACTCATAAACATAATTTATTTACAATGACTGCTAGTCAAGATATCGAAAATTTAGAAGAACTTATAAGGCTTCTACCTGGTTTTTATTTTCATATTGCTGCATGGACTGAGATGGGTTGGAAATTACTTCGCCTACAGCAATATCCTAATGTTAGGCTCTATCCAGCAATTATCCCACCCATGCTTGAGAAGCTACTCAATAATACAGAGTGTTATTTGGATATTAATCAAGGTGAAAAAGATAAGAATGTTATCAACTTTTTTGTAGAAAATAATAAACCTATCTTAGCATTTGATAATACAACAAGCCTAACTAGTAAAGACACTAACAATTATAGAATTTTTAAGAAAACAGATATTAACGGTTTCGTTACTACACTAAAAGAATTATTTAATCATTAATAATTAATGGAGTTAAGTGAAATCTTCAGGCTTTCATTTAACTCCATTTTCTTTTATAACGAAAATAGCATCAACCGACCGTTGGTGCCATTTAAATTGAATGTTTTGTTGCGACGTGATCAATCCAAGAACAGTGAATTACCTGACCATCTAACTCTAACCTTTGTAATATGATGTTAGTATTTATTTAAGTTTTAAGTAAAAATCCTCTTTAACTACTTACTATTTACTCTACTCCAATTTTTGCAATTATTTCTGATCGGTACTTTTGATTATCAATGTCCTCTATCCCAACATCATAATTCATCTCAGCAGTATGCTTTCCCCTTATCGGAACACGTGTTTTTGCTTTGATCTTGTACCATTCATATTCCGGATCAAGATGTCCTAAATCAATTACTTGCGTATATTCTGCTAAATCAGCAGCTATGACTGTTGCCGTCATGCCGAGCATTACGAGTACTAAACAATTTTGCCCATATAGTTTAATCATTTTCTCAATTTCATAATACTTTTCCCACGCATTTTTTGAAGGACAAATAATGCGTCTAACTGAACTAGCCGTTGAATATAAATCATTGCCAACACCTGATCGCGTGTAATATCCCTCTACTATTAACAAATCACGTCCACGCCATATTTCTTTTAAGCGATCAAAAATTTCCCCAGCTGATGAACGATCTTTGAAATCCATGTATGGTCGAGTCACCATAGTATTACCATAATAATTACCTATTTCCCCTATTTCTTGATAGTATTGATTAAATGTCGCAAGATGACCTTGCCACCAATCATGAGCTGAGTCTACCAACATATCTAGACCATGGAATACATCACTTAAACATACAAGTAGTTCTGGTCTACTACCCATTTTTAAAATCTCATCGAGCCGTTGTCTTAATGTATAATCTGCATCTTGAAAAACTTGATTTACGCCATTTAATAACGAAATTTCACCATCACCAAACCGAGCAACTGAACACCGTTGTTCCAAAATGTACGATAAAGTATCATTACTATTCATTACTATTCATTACCATTAAGTTATATTTAGCCGGACGATATAAACTACCAAAACTTGTAATGGGTTGATCATGGAATTGAATATTCTGTAATGTATCTATCAGCATATGACGAATAAAATCACCCGATCTCAGCCTACCTGCTAATTTTAATTCATTTTTAGAGCATTCTTCATATTGATCTTCAGTTATGTTCATAATGGTCTCGCTACCATTAATATCTGTCCCATAACACCAGCCAATTTTATACTGAGTAATAATATCAGATACTGCTGTTCCTTCTTTTGCTAGAATAGGAATCCCTGCTTCAATATATAGAGATAATTTATCTGGCAAATCATAAATTGAATTAGTAGTTACCAAAGCAATCCCACCCATAGCATTCATTTTTTTAACTAACAACGGCGCAACAATAAACTGTTCTTGCTCCAAGTGTAAAATTTGTCTATTAAATGGTGGAAGTTTTTTTATTTCTTGTAGTAAAAAATGGTCTCTAAGAGGTAATACGCCAAGTTTCTTACTAGAAGTACCTCTCTCTATCAACAAAGCTTTTGCTTTCCAAGATGGTACAACAATATAATCTGCAATTAATAGAAAAAATCTTGTATCATCTTTTTTTTAAAATTCCGTAAAATTGTTAATCCATAATACAAGTCGATGTTTTGGCACATGGCAATAATTCTCAATTAATTTTCTTTCTGGCTGAGTAAGTTTTTCATTATATTGCCAAATAAATATATTCTCATTATTAATCGCTTGCTTACTAAGGGTCGTAATCGTTCTAAAGCCCAATTTATTAGCAATTTTTGCAACTAATCTACTGGGGTTGTTTTTAGGTGTTAGTTGATAATTAATAATCATATTAATTCCTCTTCAAGTTGAATAGTGTATTTTCTAAAACTCTTTTAGTAAAGAACCCTGTCCCTACCATTTCACTAGGAATTTGTATATGCTCCTGCAATTGATAATATTCATTATTTGAAAGAGAGTTTATCCAATCAACTGCATCTTCTATTGATTTAGCAACATAGCCAATTTGATATTTGCTTACCAATCCAGCTTCAATACTGCCGGATTTAACAATAATAGGCATTTTGGCATCAATAAACAAACCTAAAGTATTAGGCAATAGAATCGCACTTTTCGATAAAAATGGCCATACAATCCCAACGCCACCATTATAGTTAAGTTGATATGGAAGTGCTGAATCACTAATCCGCAACTTATGACTTACTATATTTTTACTATTTACAATTACTGAATGATAAACATGAATCGGATTCGAAAAGTTTAGTAGTTCATTAATTAAATTTGTCTGCAGTCCTACAAGATTAAAATGCCGTTTAATGCCGACATTATCTTTACACGGCTCATCTAGAAGATAATCATAAATATAAAAGTAGAAAAATCTTTTTACCTTAATTCCTTGTTTGTATAAATATTTAGCTGTTGCCGGATTATTTACAATTAATACATCTGCTTGACTTAAAATTTGAGCTAAATTGCTATCTGGCGTAATAGAATAGTTATAAATTAAATCATTGTGGACGTATATGATTAGCTTTGTGCTTGAAACACTCCTAAACATATTTACTTTATTGATTAGTGTTAAAACATACCTCTCATTTAACAAAGTCGGCATTTGCAAGATTAAATTATCGCCATAACTAAGGCATGATAAAATCCCATCTAATCGTGCAGATAAACACTCATCATTTTCACTATCAACTGGATAATAGTAAAAAGAAATAGGTTCAATTCCTAGATCTCTAGCTATTTGAACTGTAGTTTCTTGTCTTGCCATCAATGTACCATTATCTATTATTCCCTTGGTTCTTGTTATATAGTCCATAATTCCTATCACTTCTGAATTTTTTATTATTTATTAATAATACACCAATTATTTACAAATAAGGATGTCGTAATCAATACATCTTCGTCATCTACATTATATGTGATAATATAATGAATAATTACTGTAATTTGAGAGGATAATATTATGCTAAATGCAATCGCTCTTTCTGGTGACTATAATTATATAAATCAAATTGAAACAACCATTAAGTCTATTTTATATAACAATAGTAATGTAAAAATTTATGTTATCAATACTGACATTCCTCAAGAATGGTTCTTAGGAGTTAATAAATTCTTGAAAAATACCAACAACGAAATTCGCGATATTAAAATTGATCCTTCAATACTTCAATCTTTTAAAACATCACATATTCATATCAGTAATATTGCATGGGCAAGAATTCTAATTCCAAAACTTATTAGCAACGATCGTATATTATACTTAGATAGTGATATTATTGTTGACGATAATATCGATGAGCTTTTCTTATTTGATATGGATAACTACCCTATTGCTGCAGTTCAAGAAATCTTTCAAAAATCGACTGGGTATTTTAATTCAGGAGTAATGGTAATCAATAATCATCAGTTAAGGAGGAATCCTAATTTTGTTGACGAACTGTTCAAAAAGGGTAAGCTCAATAATAAAAATGGTGATCAAACTGTCTTAAATAGTTATTTTAATAGATATTACCATCTAGACAGCAAGTATAACTTTCAAATTGGGTTTGATTCACTCTATCCATCATCTATTATTAAAAATGAAAACATTCAAAAGTTATATGAAGCTCAAATTCGACGTGTTCATAATCGAAAAATAATTCATTATATGTGTAATTCAAAGCCTTGGTATCCTACATCCTATGTAAGGATGCGGGATAAATGGTGGCACTATCGTATGATGGACTTCTCAGCTGCCGTGTACCATACTCCAAAATCTCATCATATTCCTACACTCTTTACTATGACTAATAGTCAAGATTTTGAAAGTCTTGAAAAGCTAGTTAAACTACTCCCAAATTATAATTTCCAAATTGCAGCATGGACTAACATGGGATGGAATCTTATTCGACTTCAACAGTATCCGAATGTTAAACTCTATCCAGGTATTATACCACCAGTTCTAGATGACTTAATTAATAATGCGAATGGTTATTTAGATATCAATTTTGGTCCTAAGGATAATGAACTTATTAAGAATTTTGCTAATACCAAACGACCTATTTTTGCATTCAATAACACTACGTCCAAACGTTACAATATAAATTATTATGTTTTTAGTCCAAACGAACTCAATCAAATGGTTAATAAGATTAAATTATTAATAAACTAAATTAATTTTTGCATTTATCACCATAAAATTACTTATAATAATTCAGCTCATTTACTTTCACAAATATCATAATTAAAGGAACCAGAAATTAATCATTCAAATTCCAGTTTACAATATCAAATTATTTACTAATTGATAAAGTATAAAACCCAGATAATGAATCTTGAAAGGAACACATTATCTGGGTTTTATTTGGACTAAGAGTTTTCACCAATAATTATTTTTAGTATTTAATAACATTAATTATAATAAGAAAGCAGAATTTTGCTTTTTATATTACTATCATATTCTTTAATGCTTCAACCATTCCTTTAATATCATTGTCAGCAAAAATATGGTAATTATTATATTTATCAGTGCATGAAACACTAGTAAAGCTAAACATTGGTTTTTTATGCTTATTTACCTCATTAAGAATACCATCATCTTTCACATCGTTAATATCTAAATAAACGTTACTATTTTGAACTAATTGTTGCACCTTCGAACCTGATACCCTTGGAAAAAGACGTACATTAGGATACTCAAGAAAAGAATTTAGTTTAGGAGACATATCGACCCAAGCTGCGATATTAAAAGTAAATTTGGGCAAATGCCTAATTAGTAGTTCTAAATTTAATAGATTATCTGTTGGGGTGAATGTAAAAAATTCTCCCTTGGTTTGCTTTCTTACGGGTGTTAAAGCTCGATGCAATATAGTATCTTCAAATGATAAATTATTATATTGCCACCAAAGATCGCGCATAAGTCCACCGGAAGTAGTCCCCCATGGTTTATCACCACCAGCATAATGAATTATTACTGGGTTAATTGTGTTTTTTAAACGCTTTAAATAAGCTTGTGGTAAATCTTTATTATAGGTAAGGTATTGTTCTGCCCCAATCATGTAATTATACATATCATCAAGCCGTTTATATTTACTGCCAAAAACAAGATTGAGTGCTGTCTGATCTGCCTGAGTATTTTCACTATTATGAGATACTTGAAACAGTTCTTTTACTTTATTTAAATGCTGACCAAATAACTTATTATTTATTAACATAACCCCTGCATTAAAACCGCTTATTGGATCTGGAACAGCAGCAATAAAATAATCATTTAATGCGGTACCAAATAGTTTTTCCAAGCTACCGTCTACAACTATATCACTATCAAGGTATAGGACCTTATCTTCTGGAATTAGTTGTGGGATTAATAATCTTGCATACGTCATATAACTTAAGTAGTCGTAAGGAGCTGCCAGATCATCAAACATATTAGCATTAATTTTTTTATCTATAATAGTGCTACCAACTAAAGAGAGGATTCGTCGGATGTGACTAAACCATTCTTGAGGGATGTCCGCATTAATTATATAAATTTTTACACCACTATTATTATATATAATTGATTTAATTGCTGTTTCCAACGGTCTGAGATAGTTCACATCCGCAGCCATTGCAATTACATTTTTATCTTCCATTTTCTGTCACCAAATTTTATCTAAAAATAATCAACAAAGTTTTTTTCAAACACAAACTATATTTGTTACAATTTTAGCATAAAAAATTGCACGCTAACAAACTGTTATATAGTACTGCATTTCATTAATTTCATCATTTAATATAAGTAAAAGATGGTCCTTTTCAATTGAAAAAGAACCATCTTCTTTACTTATTTCATATTAAATCTTTTTTAAGAATAAGAAACTTACATTTCATCATATAGAAATAAGTTAAAATCCCAAAATATCAACTTAATTCTTTTTTCTCTTCGCAATTAATAGTAACAGAACAGCCTCTAATGACACAAGTCCGAGTAATTTAGCTATCGATTGACTTTCATTACCAGTTTGTGGAAGTTTTTGATTTTGCTGACTTGGCTTTTGACCGCCTACATTATCGTCAGCCAAGTTAGTTTCGGTCAAAATAACAGGCGAATGGCTGCCAGTAACAGAAATGTTAGTATTCTCAAAGCTGCTTACATTTGTACCAATTGGAGAACTCAAGCTTAGTGAAGCAGAATTATTCGTTACGCTATCAGTAGATGTTGAACTAAAGTCACTATCACCTGTCGTTACAACAGAAGTACTGTTGCTTGTAGATGTTGATGAACCACTAGTACTATTGAAGCTATTGCTAAGCGATGCGCTTGTGCTACCACTTTCGCTTAACGATGTTGAGATGCTTTCACTAGAACTCAAGGAAGCTGAAGCGGACTCACTTTGGCTCAATGATATTGAGACACTCTCATTCTGACTTAATGAAGTCGAAACAGATTCACTTGAAGCTAACGATTCACTAGTGCTGATTGACAGCGATTGCGAATTGCTAATTGATTCTGATTGATCATCTGGATGCGGCGTTACCGCAGAAGTACTGCCCGAAATTGAAGTGCTTATCGATGCGAATTCACTTTGGCTTAGTGATGTCGAGGCACTTTCGCTCTCACTTAATGAGATTGATGTGCTCTCACTTGCGCTCAACGATGTTGAAATACTTTCGCTCTCGCTTAATGAGATCGAAGTACTCTCACTTGCGCTCAACGATGTTGAAA
>NZ_QORN01000035.1:0-10190 GCF_014830205.1 Limosilactobacillus walteri | reverse complement strand
TTGACGGGTGGTTATGATTTAGGCATTAATCTCGTTCCAACGCTTAGAAAGAATAGTGTAAATTCTTTCGATGTCTTGAGATGTTCCCCGCAATTCGTAATCAGCGAGAAATGGTGCGTCAAAATCTCGTGAATACTTTCGAGCAGTTAAACAGTACTGTTCATTAAAGTTTTTGTTACCACTACCAACAACACCAACACATTGTTTTGCATTGTTATTATGTGCAATATATTCGCCTAACGCATTAGTCATGATTTCAGTGAAGCCTGAATCAATTCCATTTCCACCATTTAAGTAGGTAGGAACGAAAGCAAAGAATGGTTCTGTTTCGTCAGCTGGAAGTGTTTGGTCACTGACTTCTTTTAATTCAATAAGTGGGCGGTCAGCACTGATACTGTGTTGCTGCTTAGCGTAGCCTTGCATCCGTGTTAAGAAGGAACGGGTATTTCCCTCTAGCGAGATATAAATAATATTCATTGGTGCCATTTGATTTTCTTCCTTCTAAAATAGATTTATTTAAAATTATTACAAAAACTATTTTAGTAGAATCTAGTGCTAAATAAAAGAACAATCTCTTTATTGTTGTCAAAATGTAAAATTTTACTTAGCGGGTGTCTCGACAATAAAGCTATCGATATATGAATGATGATAGTCCTTAATCTTAAGTTCTAACCCAGCAAGTTTAATTACCTCATTTTCATGAATATTATGATAGTTATCAAGGACATATCCAGACAAGGTAACGACATCACTATCATCAGAATCTTTTAATTCAACATGGAAAAACCGTTCAAAATCATAAATGGTAGTTTTGCCATCAACGCGATATTTATTATCGTCAATTTTTGCAATCATATTATCAGATACGTTATCTATTTCATCTCTGACGGTTCCGAATAGTTCTTCATAGATATCTTTATCGGTAATAATGCCGCTTGTTCCGCCATATTCATCAACAACCACAACCATCGGCACCCGCGTCCGAATCATAAGCTTGAGAACATCAGTAATTGGAGTGCTTTCGGGGGTAGTCGGCATATGACGGAGAACTTTTGCAAGTGAAACCTTTCCGTTAATCTGCTTTTGGCGAATTAAATCGTAATTAAATACATAACCAAGGATTTTATCTTTATCATTATCTGCAACTACAGGTAAACGGCTATATTTTGTTTTTAAATATAATTTAATTGCATCATCAACAGTTTTACTTATGTCAATTACCGTTAATTGAGTTCGATCAATCATAATGTCTTTAGCAACTTTATCATTAAAGTCAAATGCACGTTCCATGTATAAAAGGTCATTGTGTTCAAGCTCACCGCCCTTAACGGCATTACGTGATAGACTGATAATTTCGCTTTGCGATAGGACATCTTGGCTCTCATCAGCAGGCTTCATGCCGAGCATTTTAACAATCCCATTTGCTGAGCTATTAAGGAGCCATACAAAAGGATAAAATGTAATATGAAAGTAGTGTAACGGGGTTGTAACAAACATCAGTGTTTTTATTGGGAGGTCAATACTAATGTTTTTAGGAACAATCTCAGTAAGAACAACTTCAAAATAGGTTAAGAGTAAGACCCCGATAACAGCGCTGATTACATGAACGGCACTGCTATTTAATGGCCAACTAGGCATTGATAAAGCACGTGAAAGCAAAAATTCAATTGTATCTTCTCCAACCCACCCAAGAATAATTCCACAGATTGAAACGCCGACTTGGGTCGTTGAAAGATACTCCGTTAAATTTGTTACCATTTTAATAGCGCGATTGATTTTAGCAGAAGGTTTGTCACGCTTTTTTTGCATTTCTTCTAGCGCAGTTACCCGTGCTTGGACGAGGGCAAATTCTGCAGCCACAAAGAATGCAGCAAAGATAAAAGTAATTATGATGATTGCAAAATTAGTTAGCAACTGGCCATCGTTCAAAATAACATTCCTCGTTTCTTTTATTAAGTATAATTCTTGAGTCTTATTTTACCATTGTAGTAGGAGCTTACCAACTTAAGCAAACAAAAAAGAAATACTGGATTATTTCGTTCATTAACTAAAAAATGATAAGATTGATAAAGATAAAATACTTATGAAAAGAGGTTGCATATTGAGTAATATTACAATTAATGATTTAACATTCGACGCTAAATCGGGAGATCAATTAGATAATGTTTCATTGGAGTTGAAGTCGCCACAGTTAGTGGGAATTTGTAGTAATGATACTGGGGCTGCTAATGCCCTAGAAGAATTGCTGGCTGTTCGTGGCAATATTTTGAGTGGTGATGTAACGATCAATGGGGTACCATTCAAAAAATATAAGCGACAGAGTAAAACTGACATTGGTCGAATTGATGATGTGGCGCTAAAGGGGAAGACAGTCGAAAAAGCAGTTAAACGGGCATTGCGTCATCATGAAAAGGCACTTTCGCCAGAGCAAGCACTCCAAATGATTGAATCATTAAAAATTAAAGCAGATCAAGCTATTGGTGAATTGAGTGATGAGCAAAAGCTAGAATTGCGCTTGGCGATTTTATTAGCCTGGCAATGTCCAATCGTTATTTTGAGTAATGCCCTTGATGGATTAAACGGCGACCAGCGCCAAATGGTAGGTAGTCTTATTGAAGATTATGCGAAAAAGGTGGATGCGCTTGTATTGTTTACAAGTGATGATATATCAACGTTAATGCGTTATGCTAATACACTTTACTATTTTAATGGCAGTCACCTAACATCAGCTCGTGATTTGTCAATGAATGACGGTGTTGATTGCACAGTTACTGTAATGGGAACGGGTTTACCGATTGATATGGCGGTAAAAATGGGAGCGCATATGTTAGAAGAGGCTGCTAATGAAACACGTTTTCTTTTTACCGGAAATATTCAAGCACTATTGCCATTGCTTGAGCAAAGTACGATTACAGATATCCGAATTGAAGATGCAACAATTGAAGATGAGTTAATGGCATATTAGCCAATATGGAGGGAAAATGAGTCGTATAGTTTTTGTTAGCCGACGGTATGATAAGTTAGTATCATTGCTGATGGAAAAAGTTCCTGATGCAGTTGCCACTACTAATTTTAAGATTGATTTACAAAACGGGGATGTATTGTGCTGGTTGCCAACGGTTATGGAATTTGTTGATGATGAGGTGCAAGAGTTAGCGGAACTAATCGATCATTCATTATTCCCTCCAACTAAGATTGTAATGCTATCTATTGCAGGGACCGCAGACGATGCGACTGTAGATCAGCTTCAAGCGTGGTATGGCAAACAGGCACGCCAAGCAGTATTTGCCCACCAATATGCAATAAAGATGATTGATGAATTAGAATTACCATATACAATTATTAGGACGCTACCCATTAGCAACAGTGAGACAAATGTTGAAATTATTAATGAGGGGCATCCATTAAGCGGTCAAAGAATTGGACTTAAACAAGTTGCACAGGTGATTGAACGAGCAGTGACGACCGATGATTTTCGGAATCAATCGATTGGAATTGCACCGTTAGAAAGTGAGTAATGATATGGATAAACTAAAAGAATATCAACAATGGCAGAAGAATTTAGCACGGGTACGTTTTCCACGCTGGAAAGAACTGCCTACTCTTGGTCTTTATGTTGATCAGGTAGTAGCTATTGTAAATGAACAACTTAATCATTTGGGAATTGAACCACTCACAAAATCTATGGTGAATAATTATGTTAAAAAGAAGGTTATCCAAGCACCAATAAAAAAGAAGTATGCAGTTAATCAGCTTGTAGATTTACTGCTTATTGGTTTATTAAAGTCAAACTTTTCTTTAGATGATATTCGAGCTGGGATTGCGCAAGTTACGATAAATTCATATCCGCAAGCAGCATATGACCGCTTTGTTGAGATTCTTAATGCATTATTAGCTGGTCAAGAAATTCCTAGTGATAATGCAATTAATCCGCAAAATGATCGCTTAATGACGTTAGCGTTAAAATCCGTTTTATCGCGGATGCATGCAGCGCAGTTATTATCCTCGATGCAAGAGATTGCTCAGCCAGCGCCGCTAGAAAATAAATAGCTTCTTCCTCTTTTTGTTGCATTTGCAACAAAAAGAGCTTAATATTAATTAAGGAGATTTTTATCAATGATTGATATTTTACGAGAAATAGGGATGATTGATCGTGCGTTGGACTCGATTGCAAATATTGAATTTAAACAGATTGATTTAGCGCGAGGCCAGTATCTTTATGTTGTGCGAATTTATGAACATCCTGGGATTATTTCAGAACAATTATCAAATTTGATAAAGGTTGATCGGACAACGATTGCCCGTGCTGTCAAGAAGCTGGAAAAGAATGGATTCATTGAAAGAAAAAATGATCCAACGAATAAAAAAATTAAGCGGTTATACGTTACAGAAAAAGGTAGAGCAATCTATCCATTTATTATTCGTGAAAATCAATATTCAAATAATGAAGCATTAAAAGGTTTTTCCGTAGAGGAAGCTCAACGAGTCCATGATTATTTAGTTCGTATTCGGCAAAATATTGATGGCGATTGGGAAACGGTTAAGCGCGGGGACAAACGCCAATATTAAATAAAGGAGTCTAGTTTTATGAAGCAAGTAACAATTGATCCAAGTTTTTGGGAACTTTTTCCAGATGCACAAATTAATATTTTATTTGCTAATGGAATTAATAATCATAATAACGATGCAAGCTATGATGAACGTAAGAAATTATTAGCAGACGCAACCCATGAAGCCGATAAATTTTTAACTAATGAAACTTTTCGGCTAAATCCGGTAGTAGATCAATGGCGAAAAGCTTTTCAACAATTTAAAAAGAAAAAAGGTGCTCGTTCATCAATCGAAGCGTTATTAAAGCGAGCTAATCAAGGGCGTAGTTTTGAACCAATTGAACCGCTTGTTGATTTATATAATAGTATTTCATTAAGCTATGGAGTCCCAGTTGGAATTGAAGACCGTAATAAGATTGCCGGTGACCTGCACCTTGGAGTTGCTAAGGGGGGCGAAGAATTTCGCCCAGTAGGAGCTGATGACGACGAACCAGCTCTTGAAGGCGAAGTTATTTATTATGACAATGATGGAGCGGTATGTCGATGCTTAAATTGGCGTGAAGCACAGCGAACAATGCTTACTGAAGATTCTGAAAATGTTGTTGCTGTTATGGAAGCTATTAATCCAGAGCAAATTGAACGAGCAAATGAAGCAATGGAAGAATTAAGCAAGCTTATCAACCACTACTTTGGGGTAAATGCTTCTACTGTTTATCATTTAACAAAAGATAATCCTAGTGCTGAAGTACCAGCAGAATTACAGTAATAAAAGACGCGATCAAGAAAAAATCCTGATCGCGTCTTTTATAAAATGATTTATTTTTCAAGTAAATTGCGTCTATTGGTATCCATTTTAATTAATTTATATAATGCAGCAAAGAAAGGAACAGTAAACATCATTCCAAGGATTCCTGAAATTCCACCACCAATAATAACAGCAGCGAAGACCCATACGCTAGGAAGGCCAATTGATTTGCCGACTACAAGGGGATAAGTAATTCGATTATCAATTTGCTGCAATAAAATAATAAATATTAAGAAAATTCCTGCTTGTAATGGTGAGATAGCAAAGATAATAATTACACCAATGCTTGCACCTAAAATTGCACCAATAATTGGAATTAGCGCTCCAAAAGCAGTAACAACGCCTATCATGGAAGCGTACGGCATTCGCAAGATAGTCATACCGATAAAACACGATACACCAAGAATTGCCGCATCTTTACATTGGCCGACAATATAGTTGCTATAGCTTTCATCAAACACTTTAAGCACTTTAATAATATGAAAGCTGTACTTTTTAAAATATACGTTTAAGATTTTGTTGAATTGACGGTGTAGCATTTCCTTATAAATTAACAGGTAAATAGAAAAGAAAATAGCAATAATAGCAGTTGCTGCTGTCGAAAAGACAGATGAAGCGGTAGAAACAACAGTTCTAAATGTTCCGCCAACACCACTGGTTAAGTATTTCCCAAGCTTGTCCCATTGAATTTTACTAGTATCAAAACTGGTTATTGCTCTTTTTAAGTCATTATTGTGTTCAAAATAATTGATAAAATGATTAATTACATGGCTATGGTTTGCAACTAACAATTTAATACAAGAAATGAGTTCAGGAATAACAAGTGCAAATACAATAGAGATGATAATGATGATTGTAAGATACGACATAATAATTCCGAAAAGACGTTTGAATTTTTGAGCAGCTGGCTTTTTAAATAGTCTCGAATATAGTTTTTCGTATTGCCGTAACAATAAATTTACAATATAAGCAATTAAACACCCAATTAGTAAGGGAATAGTAGCTGAAAAAATTGTTTGGATAAATTTAGCAACAAAGTTCCAGTAAGTAATCCCTAAATAAAGAATAAAGAGGGTGAAAAGTAAGGAAAGATGGCGATGATTAATAAATTGTTTCAAATCATTTCTCCTTAGTCATTAAGTTCTTGGTAGATTTTTGTCAAGTAATCATGGCTTACTAACTGTTCGTGACAATTAGTCTGGTCTTTAAGATTAATCTCGTAAATGCTAGTGGCGTTAGGATTTAAACGTGGTAAAACATCTTTCCAAATAATTTTTCCCGTCCCCAGGGTTAAACTATCATGCGTTTTACCCAGTGAATCAACTAGGTGGTAGTGTACAACATTATCTTGCAGTTGGTCTAACGAATTTTGGAGACCCAAATTATCAGCATGAAGTTCAATAAAGCAGTGGGAAGTATCAAAAGCTAACCGATAGTTATGAGCAAGAATTTCCTTTCTTTGAATCGGATCGCCATACGCGAAAACGGGCGCAATTGAATTTTCAAACATAATGTGATCACCGCCAGCAACAGCAAAACGATCTAAACGTTTATAAACTGCTTGTCGAGCAGCCTCTAAACTGGGATAAAGCGAGGCAAAGTAGTGAGCCTCGGGGCCAGCATAACCACCGTGGACTAATACTTGCACATTAAGATCATCAGCAAGATACAATAGTTTTTCGGTAGTAATTTCGATAAATCGATATAAGTCAGGATATAAGCGCTCGGGAGCAATAACCTCTGAATGGTGTTCATGAAATTTCATAGGATGGTGAAGGACAATATGCTTAACACCAGCTGCTTGGACATATTGAATTGCATCGTGGAGTCGGTGGTATCCTTCAGCTGTAAAATCGGATCCAGCGGTGAAAAATTCATAAGTATAGGGATGATGGATTAGCCGATCGTCAATTTGAGCTTGCTGACTACTTCCCTTTAACCCCAGTTGTGGTTGAAACATGGACAAACCTCCTAAATAAGACTAGTTATTTATATCTTAACAGATTTTACTTATTCAGCCGTGGTAAGATACCATATTAGAGGAGGCGTTTCACATGGAACAATGGTTGCCTCGCCGACCATTAATTTTATTACCGGTTATTCCTTTAGTATGGACGGTAAGTTGGCTTTGCTTAGTATCAGCCCGATTCCTTATGGAAATTCAATATCCTCAGCCGGCGCAGTTCCAAGACTCTGTCCTGTTGATCTCGGCATTAATACTACTTGCTAATATTTATAATTTAATTTTGATATATCAACGAATCGATATCTATCGTAAAATTCCGACTTACACCCCACGTGCGATGTTATTAGCAATTATTTTAATCCTATCAATTGTATTGGCATGGGGGCAGCCACAAGCAGTATTAATCCCCAATCATTTAACAGTATGGGTAGTAATTTTTATTACTCTTAATTTTTTGCAAGCGATTCTTAGTATCTTTTTTACTTTGTTAGAACGTCCTAAAACCAGGCGTAAACTGGCATCGTTATACGTGCCAGTAGTGATTCTTGGAATTGCTGGACTATACTTACCCCAATATCTTACTTTGCGTGGTAGTTGGACTATGCCATTAATGATTATTGGGATTATTATGCTCGCTTATTTTGCTTGGGTAAGCTGTCGGAACCTAAAAGGAATCTTTAGTAAAGAGTTAGCTGCTAATAGTGTCACCTATGAAGTATTAGTTGGCATCCACCTAGCTTCAACACCGTTAACAATCATCGGTGGCAGTAGTTCGTTTATTTTAAAGTATCAAAATAGTCCGATTTTTGTAGTAAGCTCTTATTGCTTTGTCTTTAGTGTGCTTGCTTATGGGATAACAGGGTTGATAATTGCAGCAATGCAACGTTATGAGAACGATTATCGATATGGGCATGTAAACAGTAAGCCACAAAGGTATGTTTATCTTGGCGTTATGTTGATGTTATCTTTGCTGGCCCTAATTGTTGCGTGAAAAAATAAGTAGTTAATAAATGGAATAACATTATTTTTTTGTTGAGAAATTAGCAAAATATTGCTTTTAATGGACAAATAATAATATAAAGACAATAAAGTGTATAGTGAATGTGTTAACATAAAACATGTACAGAAAGCGCATACAATTTGGAGAAATTTAATAAAAGGGTCGGTGTTTGATATGCATGGATTTATTGGCGAGTTTTTTGGCACAATGGTTCTAATATTACTTGGGGCTGGTTGTTGTGCTAGTAACAGTTTAAATAAAACGTATGGTAAACAAAGCGGCTGGTGGTTTATTTGTATTTCTTGGGGCCTTGCGGTTACAATGGGAGTTTATGTAGCTGGTTTCCTTGGCTCACTTGGTCATTTAAACCCAGCTGTTACTATTCCTTTTGCCGTATTTGGCTTATTTCCTTGGAGTAATGTAATTCCATACTTACTCGGTCAATTTCTTGGAGCATTTGTTGGTGCTGTGTTAGTCATTATTCAATTTTATCCCCAATTTAAAGCAACTCCAAATGAAGAAGAAGGGAATAGCGTAGGAATTTTTGCTACTCGCCCCGCAATTAACAGCCCGATTTTTAACTTCCTTTCTGAAGTTATTGCCACATTTGCATTTATTTTTGTTTTGTTAAATCTTGGTAACTTTACTCAAGGATTAAAGCCGTTTATTGTCGGAATGGTTATTGCCGTTGTTGGTACTTGTCTTGGTACAACCACTGGATTTGCGTTAAATCCAGCGCGTGACTGGTCACCACGTCTGGCATACACAATTCTTCCGGTTCCCAATAAGAGTGCAGCTGAATGGTGGTATGCTTGGGTTCCAATGTGTGGTCCAATTGTTGGTGGACTTTTGGCATGTGCACTTCAAACGGCACTTGTTTAGGGTATAAAAATGATAAGGCTGGAAAAAAACTCAATGTTTTTTCACCAGCTTTTTTCAGTTCTAAATATTACAAAGTTTAATTACAGGAAATAATCAAGGATCTTTTTAGGAAGTGAATGTAATGAAAGAAAAACTTTTAGTGAGCAGTAACGAGCAACTAAAGGAATTTGCCAAAATTGTTAATAGTGATCATCCCTTAAAAAAGGTTACCGCAGATGAAAAATTAAAAGTTGGCGTTGATTTAGGAACTTCTTCAATTGTATTAACGGTATTAAATGCCAAGGACCAAATTATTTATGGAGCTTATGAATATGATCATGCGGTGCAAGACGGCATCGTGGTAAACTTTATGGAATCTGTTAGCATTTTGCGACGCTTGAAGGAAAAGGCAGAAAAAGTATTAGGACGAGAATTAACGACTGCATGTGGGGCGATTCCTCCTAAAACTGGCGAAAAAAGTGCTAAAGTTGTTGCTAACGTAATTGAAGAAACTGGGCTGGAGTGTACGGGAATAGAAGATGAACCTACGGCAGCCGCCAAATTTCTTCATTTGACTAACGGAACGGTTGTTGATATTGGAGGTGGGACAACTGGAATTAGCATTTTTCATAATAATAAGCTCGTTCATGTCATTGACGAAGCAACAGGCGGCTTTCATATGACATTAGTATTAGGTGGGCGCTATAAAATTAAAAATGATGAGGCTGAGCAGCTAAAGCGGGATAAAAATAAAGAACAAGAGGTATATTCGGTTATTAGACCTGTTGTCGAAAAAATGGCAGCAATTGTTCAAAATATGGATGCAGAGGTTATTGATCCAGTAATTGTTGTTGGTGGTGCAACTAATTTTACTGAATTTACAACAACTTTTAGTAAATCGTTAAAGCGTGAAGTTTATAAACCGCTTTACCCGCAATTTGTAACTCCCTTAGGAATAGCAATGTTTGATAATTAGGCATAATAAAGGAAAATCATCTAAAAAAGAGG
>NZ_QORN01000034.1:0-793 GCF_014830205.1 Limosilactobacillus walteri | reverse complement strand
ATAATGAGCAAGCAGAGTTACTTGAAGCGATTGTAGAGTTAGAAGAAGAACATAATTGGACGCTGGGATATTTAGCGATGACTACACAGTTAAGTTTTGAAAACCGTTTAAGCTTTACCGCTGGATTAAAACGAATAACTAATTGCATGCGTAAGCATGGAATTAGAGCAAATATTAGGAAGAAGAAGCGCAATCGAATTCAACGCCATGAAGAATACCTCAATGACAACTTATTGCAGGGACAATTCGACCGTGAAACTAAAAATGAAGTGTGGGTTACCGACACAACGGAAGTTGCCTACGGCGAACACACACTTCATAAAGTACGAGTACACGTTATTTTAGATTTATATGGTCGTTACGCTTTAAGCTACAATATTTCAGACACAGAAACTTCATCAGCAGTAATTGAAACCTTTAATCGTGCTTTTACGGTTGAACCTGATGCGCAACCAATGATCCATACTGACCGCGGATCAGCTTACTGCTCAAGTATGTTCAACGACTACTTAGCCTCTAAAAATTGTATTCATAGTATGTCACACCCCGGTCATCCTTGGGAAAACTCACCCATAGAGCGTTGGTGGAATGACTTCAAGCTAATCTGGATTAACAAACATAATCGTCCTAAGACGCTAGCAGAGCTAGAACAGCTCGTCAAAGGAGCCATTGAATACTTTAATACCAAACGCGCTTACACAAGCAAAAACGGCTTGACCGCGGAACAATTCCGCAATCAAGCCGCCTAAAATTTTTATCTATTTGATCTGTATACTTGACGGGACATAGTGCC